>NZ_AKJR01000225.1:0-8359 GCF_000282235.1 Pseudomonas sp. GM24
TAGGGTGAGGGGCTTTTCAAGCTTAGAAATCAATGGTGCCGGACAGCTTCGCCACCCGCGGCTCACCCTGAGTCAGATACCCACCCTGAGCCGATTCCCAGTACTTCTTGTTCGCCAGGTTCTCCACACCCAGACGCACGGTCACGTCTTTTTCCGACACCTTGAACGCATAACGCGCACCCGCATCGAAACGGTTCCAGGTCGGCAGGCTCAGATTGTTCGCCGCATCGGCGTACTGGCCGCCAGTACGCAGCATCCGCGCATTCAGCGCTACGCCCTGCAGACCGGGTACATCCCAGTCAGCGCCAGCGTTGAACTGGAAGGTCGGCACGCCGATCGCACGGTTGCCGTCGTTGGCACCGTTGAGGGTGTTCTTCAGCTCTGTGTCCATAAGGGTCAGGCCGCTGATCAGGCGCAGGCCCTGGATCGGCTCGCCGAACACGTTCATTTCCACACCTTTGTTGACCTGCTCGCCTTCACGCACGTAGGTGCAGGTAGTGGCGCTGTCGATTTCGCAGTAACCATCGCTCGGCTGTTCGATGCGATAAACACCCAGGCTGGCGCCGTAAGTGCCCATGTCGACTTTCACCCCGACTTCGG
This sequence comes from Pseudomonas sp. GM24, assembly GCF_000282235.1. Lineage (NCBI taxonomy): Bacteria > Pseudomonadati > Pseudomonadota > Gammaproteobacteria > Pseudomonadales > Pseudomonadaceae > Pseudomonas > Pseudomonas sp. GM24. The sequence goes on from NZ_AKJR01000225.1 coordinate 601, forward strand.
TCTGCTTGGAGCGTGCCGGTGCATAGACTTCGTTGCCGTTGGTCACACGGAATCCGCCAGAACTGGTCGGCGAGGTCGGGCCCTGGGCCAAGCCTTCGATGTGGTTGGCGTAGAACGACACGTGTTCCCACGGTTTGAACACCACGCCGTACACCGGCGTGGTGATCGATTCGTCGTAGCTCGACTTGCGATCGCCGCTGCCCCAACTGGCGTAGTTGTAACCTTGCACCACCAGTTGTTGGCGACGCAGGCCGGCGGTGACCAGCAGGCGATCGTCGAAGAAACCGAGGGTGTCGGAAATCGCAATGCTGCGGTTGAAGGTCTTGCCGACGATGCCCGGATCATTCAAGTCGCCGCCGGCAAAATTGCCCACTGGCGACGGGGTTTGCACCGGGTGATAGATGTTGTTGGCGTATTGGGTCAGGTCGAAATCATAGGCGCTGCGCTGTTCGGCCCAGATGCCGGTCAGGCCGAAATTGAGTTTGTGGCTGACCGGGCCGGTGTTGAATTTACCGTTGAGACCAGCCATCACACTGGTGTTGTCTTCGTCATGGGGAATGAACGAGCCGGTGGTGAACGAAGCGCCGCTGTTGCCGACCAGCGTGGTCGAGTTGTAGCGCCCGACTTCGCGGGTGTGCTTGGCGCCGCCGGCCGCGTAGGCGGTCCAGTTGTCGTTCAGGTCGTACTCGGCGCGGAGCATGCCGAAGGTGTCTTCGATGTCGGTGTAGCCCCACTTCGGCGCATAGTTGGTATCGGCCGACGGCGCGTCCGGAATGTGTGTGGCGGTGCCGAGGTTGACCGAGTTGCGGCCACCGTTGACGCGTTCTTTCTGGTAGGCGAAGTCGCCGGAAATGCGCAGGGCATCGCCGCGATAGTCGAGGCCGATGGCGAACAGTTTCGAGCGCTGGTTCTCGTGATCGATACCGGTGTCGCCTTCGCGCTGGGACAGGTTGATCCGGGCGCCGAAGCGGTTGTCTTCACCGAAACGCTGGCCGATGTCGAAGTGATGACCGATACGGCCTTCGCTGTTGATGTCGGTGGTGTAGCGACGCAACGGCACGTCGCCGGCGCGCTTCGGTTGCAGGTTGACGCCACCGCCGATGCCGGAACCGGTCGGGGTCACGCCGTTGATAAAGGCGTTCGGGCCTTTGAACACTTCCACGCGCTCCAGCGCGTCGGTGGAAATGATCTGCCGTGGCAGCACGCCGTACAGGCCGTTATAGGAAATGTCGTCGCCGTTCAGCGGCAGGCCGCGAATCATGAAGACCTGCGCCTGGTTGGAGAAACCCGAGGCCTGACGTACCGACGAATCGTTGAGCAGCACGTCGGCGACGTTTTCGGCCTGCTGATCCTGAATCAATTGTTCGGTGTAGGACGCGGCGCTGAACGGCACGTCCATCATGTCCTGATTGCCCAGCACGCCGAGCTGCCCACCGCGGGCAACTTGTCCGCCGGAGTAGACCGGAGGCAGGGCACCAGGTGTCGGGGCCTGGGCATTGACGTTGACGTCGTCCAGCACCAGCGCTTTGGTATCGCCTTCGGCGGCGTAAGCGGTGACAGTCAGGGAGCACAGCAGGGCGAGAAGCGTCGGGCGAAACGGGACGGCGAGTCGAGCTGAAGCGGGCATGTAGATACCTGGAGGCGCACGGCCGGTGAGAAAAATAAGGGCGGCGCGGGAACTCCTTGCGCAAATGCGACTCCAGGTGCAAATGATAGATTTTCTCAGTAACGTTTTGCAATCAGTTTGTCATCAGCCGTTGGAAGCTCTATTTCGGGGCACTTGGCGGCGCAGGGAAATGAACATCAAGGGAACAGGGCCAGATCAGCGCAGTCCTAGCCTGCGCCATACCATTGAACGTATGGTGAACCCGGCACAACGGACTGGATGAAGTTACATGCACAACTTTCGATTACCGATCACGCTCGCCGCACTGCTGGTGCTCGCCGGTTGCGCGGGGCAGCGCAGCCAGGAGCCGGTGCCGCGTGCGCCTGCCGAAGTGAAGGCCGAGATTGTGCGGCTGATGCCGGCCAAGACGGCCGATCGGCAAGGCTGGGCCACCGATATCTACGCCGCATTTGCCGCGCAAAACATCAGCCCGACCACGCAGAATCTGTGTTCGGTACTGGCCGTCGCCGAGCAGGAATCCACCTTCCAGGCCGACCCCTCCGTGCCCGGCCTGGGCAAAATCGCCCGCGACGAAATCGATCGCCGCGCCGCCAAAGTGCATATTCCCAGCCTGTTGGTCAGCGGCGCTCTGCAAGTGCGTTCAACCAACGGCAAGACCTACAGCGAACGCCTGAATGCGGCACGCAGTGAGAAAGAACTCAGTGGCATTTTCGACGACTTCATCGGTCGGGTGCCGATGGGCCGCACGCTGTTCGGCGGCTTCAACCCGGTGCACACCGGCGGGCCGATGCAGGTCAGCATCGAGTTTGCCGAGCAACACGCCAAGGATTATCCGTACCCGGTGGACGGCACGATCCGCCGTGAAGTGTTCAGCCGCCGTGGTGGCATGTATTTCGGTATCGCGCATTTGCTCGGTTATCCGGTGAGTTATCGCGAGCCGCTGTATCGGTTTGCCGACTTCAACGCCGGTTGGTACGCCAGTCGCAATGCTGCGTTTCAGAATGCGGTCAGTCGCGCCTCGGGCATTCCACTGGCGCTGGATGGCGACCTGATCCGCTACGACTCGATCATGCCCGGCGGCACGGAACTGGCGGTACGCACTCTCGGCAAGTCGCTGGGCATGCGCAACCCGACCATTCGCGATCAACTGGAGAAGGGCAAAACCCTGGAATTCGAAGAGACCAAACTCTATCAGCGGGTGTTCGAACTGGCGGAGCAAGCGGAGGGGAAAAAGCTGCCGCGTGCGGTGTTGCCGGGGATCGTACTGCAGAGTCCGAAGATCACCCGCAAGCTCACGACGGCCTGGTTTGCCAAACGCGTGGATGAGCGCTACAAGCGCTGCATGGCCAAGGCCGAATAAAACAACCGGGCATAAAAAACCCGGCTGAGGGAGCCGGGTTTCTCTGGGGTGTTGCGCTTGCAGCCATGCATTCAGGCAACGCGGCGTTCGAGCAGACGATCCGAACCACCTTCGGCGACGCGGCGTTCCAGCAGACGATCCGAACCACCTTCGGCGACGCGGCGTTCCAGCAGACGATCAGCGCCACCTTCAGCAACGCGACGTTCAAGCAGACGATCAGAACCACCTTCAGCAACGCGGCGTTCGAGCAGACGATCCGCACCACCTTCAGCAACGCGGCGTTCAAGCAGACGATCCGAACCACCTTCAGCCACACGGCTTTCGATCAGTTTGTCCGAGCCGCCTTCGGCGATCATGGTGTGGGCCGGGGTGGCGGCGAAAGCGTTGATAGCGAAGACCGAGAAAGCGATGCCGAGAAGGGTTTGGCGTTTCATGATGGTGTGCTCCGGGGTGTTGTTGGTTGGTATGGAGCCGATGTTACGCCGGAGATTTTTTATGAGAACTTCATTGCCGTGATGGTGAACATCGATAGCAATGATGGTTGATGTAGGAGCTGCCGCAGGCTGCGATCTTTTGATCTTGATCTCTGAAAACGTCAAAAGATCGTCCGATCGCGGCCCGAGCCTTCGGCAGCCTCCTACAGGGGAATGTTACAAGACTTTGACAGCACGCCCGATCGCCTGAATCGGCCCGGTCGGTTTGCCGATCGGCGAGCCATTGGCACCCTCAAGTGTCAGCTCGAACAACTGATTGGGTTGCAGCGGCGGCAACTTGTCCAGCGGCACCGACAAGGCCTGCCCGGGTTTGACCAGTCCCAGTGAAACCGGCCCTTGCCAGCCGTCAGCCTTGGTCCAGAATTCCAGGGCCTTGTCCGCCGGCACCTCAACCACGCCGAGCGGAATCAGCTGAATCTCATGCGAATTGCTCGCCTGGATCACCCAGCCCGGGGCCTTGTCCTGCGGCGCGACCAGCACCACCAGAAAGCTTGGTTTCGGCGTGGTCTGGGTCAACAGGATCGAACCCAAAATCAACGTGGCGGCCAATCCGATAGCACTCAACCCGCGCCAGAGTGGCAGCAGGTTCCACCATGAAGTCGACGGCGCTTTTGCCGTGAGTCGGTCGAGGCTGCGTTCGATGCGCGGCCACAACAGCGCAGACGGTTGCTGCGAGGGGGCAAGATCAGTCAACTCCAGCAGGCGCCGCTCCCAGGCATCCACCGCTGCACGCAATTCGGGTTCGTTGGGCAAGCGTCGTTGCATCTCGATCCGCTGTTCAAAAGAAAGCGTGCCGAGCACATATTCGCCGGCCAGTTCATCGCGGTCTTGCGCTGATTCGCTGGTCATCCCATGCACTCCCGCAAGGCGTTGAGGCTGCGTTTGATCCACGCTTTGACCGTGCCCAGCGGCGTGTCGAGGCGCGCGGCAATCTGCGCGTGGCTGTAGCCGTCGACATAGGCATGCAGGATGCAGTGGCGGCGTTGCGGCTCCAGTTGCTCAAGGCAACGGTGGATACGCGCCGAATGAACTTGGGCGTCGAAGCCGTCATCGTCTGCAGCCACTTCGTGAGCTTCGTCGAATGGTGTTTCCCGGCCCTGATCGCGTAGCAGATTCAGCGCCAGATGCCGCGTCACCGTGAACATCCAGCCCCGCGCCGAACCGCGTGCCGGGTCAAACCCCGCCGCGCCGTTCCAGATCTTGATGAACGCCTCATGAACGATGTCCTCCGCCAGCGCCGTATCGCGCACCAGACGCTTGGCCACACCGAGCAGACGCGGGCCTTCCTGCACATACAAATCGCGCAGGGCCGCACGCTCGCCACGGGCACAGGCAGCGAGGCGGGCTTCGTAATCGAACGCGGATTCGGCTAAAGGCATGTCGTGCAATCTAGCTCACATTCCGCAAACATCCAGAACACATGATTCCCCTTGTAGGCCTTCGCCTGCTCGCGATAGCGGTGTGTCAGTGATGCATATGTTGGCTGACACTCCGCTATCGCGAGCAGGCCCACTCCTACAGGGGGGGCGGTAAATCCGGGAATCAGTTCGCCGCCCAGAAAATGTAATCGGCCTGATACTTCACCACTTCCTGCTTGCCCTTGTTCGCCGCCGTGCATTCACTGCCCGGCGCTACGCCGCCCTTGAGTGCGACGCGCTGGATGTAACTCACGCCGCTCATCGCGCCTTTGCCTTCGGCCGGATTGGCCTTGACCAGTTGATAGGGCAGGTTGCCCGGGCTGGACGGCGCCACGGCCAATTGCGTGCCGGTGACTTTCGAACCGTCCTTGGCCTGCCAGGTAGCCGGCGGGCCAAAGTAGGTGCCGACCTGCTTGCCGCTGCGATCATTGAGCACCGCTTTCGGGCCGACGAAGGTCCACTCGGTCTGCCCGGGCGCATTGGCTTTGTCCCGGCATTCGTAGGTGATCTCACCGACGCCGGTGGTTTCCATCGCGATCTTGTGGCCGTCCGGGACTTTGATCGCGTCGGGATAGCTGCTTTGGGCGAAGGTCGTCGAGGACAGGGCGAGCAAACCGGTGAGGCCAATCAGCTGGGTGATGTTCATCAGTGTTATCTCCGAAAAGGGTAAACCGCTGACAGCCGAAGAGGGCTGTTACAAGGACTACCCGTGGCGGAGGTGTTTGGATGCAGTGCCTGAAAAATATTTTTTGGACCACTTCTATACCTGTGGGAGCTGGCTTGCCAGCGATAGCGGTGGGTCAGCGAAGGGGATGTCGACTGACCCGGCGCCATCGCTGGCAAGCCAGCTCCCACAGGGTTTTGTGTCGGGCTTCAGGCCGGAGGCGTTCAAGAGCTCTTGGGTGTAGGGGTGTTTGGGCGCGGCGAAAATCTCGCGCGACGAACCCTGCTCAACCACCTTGCCATCCTTGATCACCATCAAGTCATGCGCCAACGCATGCACCACCGCCAGGTCATGGCTGATAAACAAATAGGTCAGCCCATGCCTGATCTGCAATTGCCGCAACAACTCCACCACCTGTTTCTGCACCGTACGATCCAGCGCCGATGTCGGCTCATCGAGCAGAATCAGCGCCGGTTCCAGCACCAGCGCCCGGGCGATGGAGATTCGCTGGCGCTGGCCGCCGGAAAACTCGTGGGGATAACGATGGCGGCTCTGCGGGTCGAGGCCGACTTCCTCCAGCACCCGAATCACCGCCGCCTCACGCTCGGCCTCGGTGCCGATGCCGTGAGTCAGCAAGCCTTCGGCAATAATCTGCTGCACTGACATCCGTGGGCTGAGGCTGCCGAACGGGTCCTGGAACACCACTTGAATCTGCCGCCGCAACGGCCGCATCAAACGTTGATTGAGCAAGCTCAGTTGCTTGTTACCAAAACGGATATTGCCCTCGGACTCGACCAACCGCAGGATCGCCTGACCCAGCGTCGATTTACCCGAACCTGACTCACCGACAATACCCAAAGTCTTGCCCCGTTGCAGGGTGAAACTCACGCCGTCCACCGCTTTGATGTAATCCTGCTGGCGGCTGAACAACGCCTTGGGCAACGGAAACCACACCTTCAAATCATCAACTTCGAGCAGGTTGTGATCATACTCACTCGGCACCGGCCCACCGCTCGGCTCAGCCTCGATCAACAAGCGGCTGTAAGGATGCTGCGGCGCGCGAAACAACGCTTCGCAATCCGCCTGCTCGACGATTTCACCATGGCGCATCACGCACACCCGTTGCGCGATGCGCCGCACCAGATTGAGGTCATGGCTGATCAGCAACAGCGACATGCCGAGGCGTTGCTGCAACTCGATCAACAACTCAAGAATCTTCTGCTGTACCGTCACGTCGAGCGCCGTGGTCGGCTCATCGGCGATCAACAGCTCCGGCTCATTGGCCAGCGCCATGGCGATCATCACCCGTTGCCGCTGACCACCGGAGAGTTGATGTGGATAGGCTTTCAAGCGCTGCAACGGCTGGCGAATGCCGACCAGTTCCAGCAGCTCCAGAGTCCGTTCGCGGGCAGCACGGCCCTTGAGGCCTTTGTGAATCTCCAGTACTTCGCTGACTTGCTTTTCCACCGTGTGCAACGGATTGAGCGAGGTCATCGGCTCCTGAAAAATCATCGCAATGCGGTTGCCGCGCAAACCGCGCATCTGCTGCTCGCTGGCGTGCAGTAAATCCACGCCGTTGTAGCGGATCGCGCCGCTGCTGCTGACGTTCTTGCCCGGCAATAAACGCAGAATCGAATGCGCCGTCACCGACTTGCCCGAGCCGGATTCACCGACCAGTGCCAGACATTCGCCACGGCGAATATCCAGGTTCAAACCGTGCACCACTTCTTGCCCGGCGAAGGCCACGCGCAGATCGCGGATCTCGATCAAATTGTCGTTCATCTCAGCTCCGGGGATCGAATGCATCACGGCAAGCCTCACCAATAAAAACCAACAAGGACAGAATCAGTGCCAAGGCAAAAAACGCCGTCAGCCCTAGCCACGGCGCTTGCAGGTTGCGCTTGGCCTGACCGATCAATTCGCCCAGCGACGCGGTGCCAGCGGGCATGCCGAAGCCAAGAAAATCCAGCGCAGTCAGCGTCGCAATCGCACCAGTCAGAATGAATGGCAGATAGGTGAGGGTGGAGGTCATCGCGTTGGGCAGAATATGCCGGCACATCAGTTCGTTGTCGGTCAGACCCAGCGCTCGCGCGGCTTTGACGTATTCCAGATTGCGCCCACGGAGGAACTCGGCGCGCACCACATCAACCAGCGCCAGCCAGGAAAACAGCGCCATGATCCCCAGCAACCACCAGC
>NZ_AKJR01000226.1:0-26633 GCF_000282235.1 Pseudomonas sp. GM24
AGCCACCCCCAATATGCGCTGGAACCAAAATGAGGCCAGTCCTACCATCACAAAACCTGCAGACACAAAAAAAGCCCTGTCCGGCCTACACCGAACAGGGCTTTTCAGCACATCAATCTACTACTTAAGCAACATTCATGGTCTTGTGCGTATCAATCAAATGCTGCACCACACCCGGATCCGCCAGCGTCGAGATATCCCCCAACCCGTCATATTCCGCCGTGGCAATCTTGCGCAGAATCCGGCGCATGATCTTGCCCGAACGCGTCTTCGGCAGCCCCGGCGCCCACTGGATCACATCCGGCGAAGCAATCGGCCCGATCTCCTTGCGCACCCAATTCTTCAGTTCCAGACGCAATTGCTCGGTCGGCTCCTCGCCATTTTTCAACGTGACATAGACATAAATGCCTTGCCCCTTGATGTCATGCGGCACACCCACCACCGCCGCCTCAGCGACTTTCGGATGCGCAACCATCGCGCTCTCGATCTCGGCCGTGCCCATACGGTGACCGGACACGTTGAGCACGTCATCGACACGCCCGGTGATCCAGTAGTAACCATCGGCATCACGACGCGCACCGTCACCGGTGAAGTACATGCCACGGAACGTCTTGAAGTAGGTATCGACGAAACGATCGTGATCGCCATACAGCGTACGCGCCTGACCTGGCCACGAATCGAGAATCACCAGATTGCCTTCAGCCTCGCCCTCGATGATGTTACCGAGGTTGTCGACCAGCGCCGGCACCACACCAAAGAACGGACGTGCCGCAGAACCCGGCTTCAGCGCGTGCGCACCCGGCAACGGACTCATCATGTTGCCGCCGGTTTCGGTCTGCCACCAGGTATCGACGATCGGGCAACGCGACTTGCCGACATTCTTGTAGTACCAGTCCCACGCTTCCGGGTTGATCGGCTCGCCGACCGAACCGAGCAGACGCAGGCTGCTGCCATCAGCGCCCTCAACCGCTGCCTGACCCGAGGCCATCATCGCGCGAATCGCGGTCGGTGCGGTGTAGAGGATGTTGACCTTGTGCTTGTCGACGATCTTCGCCACCCGGGTGATGTCCGGATAGTTCGGCACGCCTTCGAACAGCAGCGTGGTTGCGCCATTGGCCAGCGGGCCGTAGACGATGTAGCTGTGGCCGGTGACCCAGCCGACGTCGGCAGTGCACCAGTAGACTTCGCCCGGACGGTAGTCGAACACGCGCTCGTGGGTCATCGCCGCATACAGCAAGTAACCACCGGTGGTGTGCTGCACGCCCTTCGGCTTGCCGGTGGAGCCGGAGGTATAAAGGATGAACAGCGCTTCTTCAGCGCCCATCTCTTTCGGCGCGCAAACGGTGCCCGCCACTTTCATCAGGTCTTCGTACCAGATGTCGCGATGCTGGTTCCACTTGATGTCGCCACCGGTGCGCTTGCACACGATGACTTTCTGGATGCTGCTGGTTTCCGGGTTGGTCAGCGCGTCGTCGACGTTGGCCTTGAGGGAAATCTTCTTGCCAGCGCGGATACCTTCGTCAGCGGTGATCACCACTTTCGATTTGCAGTCGATGATGCGACCGGCCAGGGCTTCCGGCGAGAAACCGCCGAACACCACCGAGTGAATCGCGCCGATCCGGGTGCAGGCCAGCATGGCGACCACGGCTTCGGGAATCATCGGCATGTAAATGGTCACCACGTCGCCACGGTGCACGTCCTGACCACGCAGGGCGTTGGCCAGTTTGCACACTTGTTCGTGCAGTTCGCGGTAGGTGATGTTGCGGCTCTCGGAAGGATCGTCGCCTTCCCAGATGATCGCGACTTGATCGCCGCGCTCGGCCAGGTGACGGTCGAGGCAGTTGTAGGAAACGTTCAGGGTGCCGTCGGCAAACCACTTGATATCGACATGGTGATCGTCGAACGACGTCTGTTTCACCGTGGTGAAAGGCTTGATCCAGTCGAGACGCTTGGCTTGCTCGCGCCAGAAGCCGTCAGGGTTGACGACCGACTGCTGGTACATGGCTTTGTAGGTCGCCTCGTCAGTCAGCGTGTTAGCCAGAACCTCGGGACGAACGGGATACAGAGAAGCCGCACTCATCTTTCCTACCTCGGTGTAATAGTTGTTTTTGTATGACCCTGTTGTAACGGGGCGGGGGCCATAGAACCATTCGACGATGGTAGTAACAAGCCCCTACAAATCCTCCACCTACCCCGTTTGCAAGCCAGACACCAACCTCTAAAACACCCCCAAACCCTGTGGGAGCTGGCTTGCCAGCGATTCAGACAACTCGGTCCCACAGACAAAACACCCGGTTACCAATCCAGCCTCTACCCCATTTCAAGGGATTGTTACCAAATCTGCCAAAGGTGTTTATCAAAACCCGCTCTGTTTACCCCCGCCCCATCTCCCTAAAATTCACCTCGCCGACAAGGCAAACGCGATTAACAACGTTACAGCCCCCACGAAGGCCGTTAATCCAGCTCTCAAGTAACAACCGCAAATGATGAAGTTCCACACGCAACCCTAAAAAGGTTGCGTGACCCCACTCGACCTCAAAAAGGTAAATCCGAATGAAAGCTTTATTGGTTCTGGCCCTCAGCAGTCTGTGCGCAACCGCCATGGCAGATGAGGTTCCGACTGATGTCGCGCAGCAACAACCGGTTATCGAGGAATACACTTACTCCACGCACCTGGACATCGCCAAAGTTGTTTCCATGAGCGAAGTTCCGAATGTCTGCGAAGTGGTTCCGGCCAAAATGGAATACGACGACTCCAAAGGTCAGCGTCACATCCTGCGTTACAGCATCATGGGCAACGGCTGCACCAATTGATGATTCGAGACTGCACCGAATTGGATCTCTCAGCGCTTCATTGAGGGTCGATTCCAGCCCGACTTCGGTCGGGCTCAGTTGTGTCTGGAGTCGTTGAAAATGGTTGCAAAACACAAGATATAGTGAAAAACGCGGTTTTTTGCTCATTTCTTGAGCAACCAAAGCCCGACGAAAAAATTAATCAAAAAAAATTCTCACGGGCCAACATCCGCGAAAGCCCTGTAAACCCTCGCTCCGACTGAAATACCCCTCCTGATCGACCGCCCTGTGCTGATTCGCCTCCCCCACGCGCGTGTTTTTTTCCCTATAATGCCGCCCTAATCGGGTCAGCAATATTCCCTTACAGGGATCAAAGCCATTCTGAAGCCCCGCAGTCGCGTTAAACGTGATCTGCGCCCGTCAGAGGCTCTCGGAAACCCGTACAAAATTCTGTTTTATTGCCTGCCTTAGCTGCTGCAAAAAACGATTCCTTAAGATCCAACGCGGTCTGTACGACCGTGTGAAAAACCAACCAATCAGGTTTCACACGGGCGACAGGCCCTCACGCAGGAGACGACACGTCATGCTGAGCTGGGACGAATTCGACAAAGAAGACAGTGAAGTAGCAGCAGTGAAAGGCGCCAACGCCGGCCACGCTACTGAAGCCAACATGGACCGCCTCGACAACGCTGGCGGTGCCGCCGCGATCGAAGCCCGCGCCGTGACCGCCGACGACTCGGCCGCTGTCGCCCGCGCCAAGGCTGCACTGAACTCCCTCGACGTCGCCGAAGGCCTCGCCGAACTCGAAGGCGCCTCCGCCCGTGTCGCCGTTGACGAAAAGCGCATGATCAACTGCCGCGCCGACCTCAACCAACTCGTGCCATTCAAGTACGACTGGGCCTGGCAGAAGTACCTGGACGGTTGCGCAAACCACTGGATGCCGCAAGAAGTCAACATGACCGCCGACATCGCCCTCTGGAAAAACCCGGAAGGCCTGACCGACGACGAGCGCCGCATCGTCATGCGCAACCTCGGCTTCTTCTCCACCGCCGACTCCCTGGTTGCCAACAACCTGGTACTGGCCGTGTACCGCCTGATCACCAACCCGGAATGCCGCCAGTACATCCTGCGCCAGGCCTTCGAAGAGGCGATCCACACCCACGCCTACCAGTACTGCATCGAATCGCTGGCCATGGATGAAGGCGAAATCTTCAACATGTACCACGAGATCCCATCGGTCGCGAAAAAGGCAGCCTGGGGCCTGAAGTACACCCGTTCGATCTCCGATCCAAAGTTCGAAACCGGCACCCCGGACACCGACAAAGAGTTGCTGCGCAACCTGATCGCCTACTACTGCGTTCTGGAAGGCATCTTCTTCTACTGCGGCTTCACCCAAATCCTCTCCATGGGCCGCCGCAACAAAATGACCGGCGTCGCCGAGCAGTTCCAATACATCCTGCGCGACGAATCCATGCACCTGAACTTCGGCATCGACGTGATCAACCAGATCAAAATCGAAAACCCACACCTGTGGGATGCTGAGATGAAGGAAGAAGCGACCCAGATGATTCTGCAGGGTACGCAGCTGGAGATCGAATACGCACGTGACACCATGCCTCGCGGCGTACTGGGCATGAACGCGGCGATGATGGAGGACTACCTGAAGTTCATCGCTAACCGTCGTTTGTCGCAGATCGGCCTTAAAGAGGAATATCCAGGGACGACTAACCCGTTCCCTTGGATGAGCGAGATTATGGACTTGAAGAAAGAGAAGAATTTCTTTGAGACTCGGGTTATTGAGTATCAGACTGGTGGGGCGTTGAGCTGGGATTGAAATCCCCTCACCTCTTTCTCATATCAAAAAGGCTGCCATTCGGCGGCCTTTTTTTTGTCTCTCTGCATGCTACAAACAGTCTCTTCCGATATTGATGCCATCATAATGGCATGATATAACCGATAAACCACTGATCCGGTAAATAGGGATCTTATTTTTATTGCGATGGAGGCAGACTAGGTGGATCCATATAAATTCAAACCCCGAGCTCGCTTAATAAGAACAATTGGAGATAAATTAGTAAGCGGACCAATCGCAGCCGTCGTCGAGCTAGTAAAAAATGCTCATGATGCAGATGCATCGCACTGCACAATAAAAATCATCTCCCAAAGATATGAAGCTCCATGCATTGAAATTTCAGATGACGGCCATGGCATGAGTTTTAACACCATCATAAACTCTTGGTTGGAACCCGCTACTGACCATAAGGTTGTAAGAAGCCACTCAACTCTTGGAAGGAAGTTGCTTGGATCAAAAGGGATTGGTAGATTCGCTGCGGCACGCCTTGGCGAACTGATGACACTGACTACGGCAGCAAGAGCAAAAGACAATAGAAGCACAGAAGTAACAACTGTAAAAATCGACTGGAAAGATTTCGACGCTCAAAATTATTTAGAAGATGTCAGAGTTCAAATAAGAAGAAGCAGTAAACCAAATGACCATCCGACAGGAACCACCGTCCGGATAAAAGAGCTAAGAGACAACTGGATTTCAAAAGAAATAAGCGATCTAAACGTAGAGCTAAGAAGACTTATTTCGCCAATCAAAAAAGAAACAAAGTCCGACGAAGAGAAAATCAACAAGCAGGACGACTTCTCGATATTCCTTGACCTAAGTGAAAGCATAGAAAGCTCGCGCCCCCTATCTTTCGATTATGATGCAACAGACAATATTCTTAAGGTAGAGCCAGCCCCAATACTCGATAGTGCAGACTATGAAGTAGTTGGCTCTTTCGATAATGAAGGTAATTTTCAGGGTGAAATGACTTTTCATTCGCTCGGGGAACCCTACTCTGAAACAATCAATGAATTTTTCCCAATTGATCTAAATCGCGGCGTGCTCCCATGTGGAGATTTGAAAGTACGCCTTTTAATATTTGATAGAGAACCTGAGTCTATTGAGGCCTTGATAACACGGGCAGGCCTGCAAGGATATGGCAAAAGGGCAGCCAGACAAATTCTTGATGATATGACTGGTGTTGGCATTTATAGAGATGACTTCAGAATCCGTCCATATGGAGACAAGGATCAAGACTGGCTGGAACTTAGTAGACGCCGCGTTGACAACCCGTCAATGAGAATTGGATCTAACCAAATAGCGGGCTTCATAACTATTTCCGACGAGAACAACAGCAATCTAATTGAGAGAAGTAGCCGAGAGGGCTTAGAATCAAATGGAAGTTATAAACGCTTACAGGAACTTATTACAAACCTCCTAGGCTCAGCAATTGAGCCAATGCGGAGAAAGGTAAGAGAAGGCACAGGTAAGGGAAAAAGAAAGCCTAGGCACGAGCAATTTATTGAAGCTGCCGAATTCACCTGGAAAGAAAAAATACTCTCTGAAATACCAGTACAAAAACGTGAATCAGCGAGAATCACAATTGACCATGCGCAAGAAGAGCTAAGAAAGCGAATTATCGAGCAAATTGAACACGAACGAATTCTTGAGGCGCGAGCCACGTTAGGAAAAATAATTGCGGAAGTTCTCCACGAATTAAGAAACCCTCTTAAATCAATGAGCAGCTTACTAAAACACTTAAAGTTTGATTGGAAAAAAATAACATCAACCGAGCCTGAAAAAGAGACCAAAGAAAAATATCTCTTTCGAACTGAAGAAAATATCAAGCAATCTGCAAGAATGGAAAAACTTTTATCTCAGCTTGATCCTTTAGCAACGAAAAGATCGGGACCACCCACAATACAAAATGCCTACAGCCACATCATTTCATCCATAGAAGTTATGAACAACAAGGCAGTTGATAATGGAATATCAATTCATCTGGAAGGCGAAAAAAACCTAAACTATTTAGGCTATGGCGACGAGATACAAACAGCACTCATAAACCTAATCGACAATTCTATTTTCTGGCTAATAAAACAAGAAAATAGAACCCCCCGTATAAACATCACTACCTACAAGGAATCCGGCTACATTCTAATTCGGATAGAAGACAACGGTCCAGGAATCAAAGATAACTTTAAGGAATCAGTATTTGAGGCCGGCTTTACTACTAAAGTAAGTAATGGCCAAGGGCTTGGACTAGCAATTTCCAAAGAGTCACTCGCGAGAACTGGCGGCTCTTTAAAGCTAATCAATGCAATCAACGGATGTACATTCGAAATAAAAATCAAGGAAGCCAGTGCCCATGAATAACATCGTAAAAATACTCTACATTGAGGATGAGCAAAATCTTTGGGATGGCTTCCTTAAGGAGGCAGAAATTTACGGATCAGACGCCGAAAACAATATTTCTTTTGAGGTACAGTGCGTCTCTAGCATCCAAGAAGCGAAAGCAGCAATATCCTTTAAAAAATTCGACATAATTGTTACTGATCTCAAAATCGCGACCGGAATTCCTGGTAGTGATGCGGTGACAACGGGCAACCAATTCATAAGGGAGCTGAAAGAAATATCACCATGCCCTATTGCCATCTTGACAGGGAAACCCACTGACGTAGAAGACAAAACACTTGATCCAAGCTCGATGGCAAAATTCACTAAAGAAGCCGACGCTGAAACAAAAATTTTTGATTGGATCAAAACAAAACTTTTGCTAATCAAACTAATGCAGCAATCGTTTGAGCTATTAAACAAAGAACTGGCAACCTTATTTCATAGCGGGGTAGCAAGCCGTATATCCAAACTTGGCAATACGATACCTGCAGAGTCTTCGCTCAGAATGATTTTGGAGAACATTGCCGACCGAATACTAACCGTAAACAGCACTACGAAGTCACATCCACAAGAAAGCTATATCCACCCTGTTATCAGAACAAACATAATGACAGGAGACCTCATCAATATAGATAATGCTACTTGGGTAGTTCTGACACCTGCCTGTAACATAGTCAGATATAGAAAAGACGAGATTGTACTACTAGCCAAATGCAACGACCATCCAAAGTACAAGCAATATTTGACTCAAGCAGAAAAGGGCGACATAACCTCTTTAACGGGGCTAATCAATCAGGCCCACAATCTTTACACCCACTTCCTCCCTCCACTACATAAAGGAGAGCCTCCAAAGGTCGTAAACTTTGATGAATTGATAACAATTAAATACTCTGAATTAGATCCAACAAAAATCATTGCTGCAATTTCACCAAAATTTCTACCAAACCTTATCCACCGTTTCTCGTCTTACATTGGTAGGCCTGGAGCTCCTGACATAGAGCCTAATCATTGCCTTCAGCATTCACTATAAACAAACCACGAGATAGTGCCACTCTGTGGCGCTATCTGTAAATTGCAACCATTACATGAGCAAAAAACTCCTAGACGACTTGATGAGTTTTTCGTCAAAAAAATCCTTAAAAGTTAAGACGTTGGTTTTTTTCTTATAACATGTACGATCGGAATCCTTCAAAGATTCTGGCACCACAAGAAAAATACCGTTATCTGACATATCATCTATTGAATCAGAGGATACGCGATCATCTACAGTCGCAAGAAACAAACTACAGTTAAACTTCTCTAACGCCAGCTGCTTCCATCGTTCACGTAGAGTTGTTTTTGCTGACAAAACAATGGCTTCCTCAAACTTTCTTTTTTTGGAGTTCAAGACTATTCCACTAGGAACCACGAAATCAGGACGCCGTCCTCCCGTCACGAACTGTTCCGAAAAACTCACTCCCGCGTCAACAAACATCCTTGAGATATGTTTCTCAAAAGATCTTCCGGCTCGAGACTTGCGGTGCTGACTCGCGCTGAGAAAGGATGCATCAAGCATAGGAAATCCTCGAACTACGGAGGTTACTAGATCGTCACCACCGCCTTTAAGAATACGAACTATATCCGCAGCTCGATGACGAAGCTCGGCTTGCTTGTACAAAGAAAACTCTATATCCCGACTAATCTTCATTATAGCATCACCCGGATTCTGCATTAAATACGGGTCAAGAGACTTCAATCCGTGCTTTTTTAAATATATAGCTTGCGCCCGGTCTGCCAAAACCTCCGGACTTGGAAGCTTCGAAACTGAATTAACGAACTCCAATAACGAACCATCTTGCAGCGCACGACCAAGCTCTAATATTAGCCTAGAGCCTTCGTCAATCTCATCAACATGAATTAGCTTTGGATCAAACAGCTCACACTGAAACTCTACATCCAACCCAAACTGGGTCTCTATCAACTCCGCCTCTTCCGAGACAGAATCTACAACTATAAACCAATGAAAAAAACCACCCTCACTTTGCTTTAAAATACCACCTACCAACAAAGAAGCTGGCGAAAGACAAGAAAACTCACTCTTCGGAATTCGCGTCATATGCGCTTCCGACCCTTTATTCGAAAAATGCTTTAATTTAGATGGCTTTATTTCGCCAGTGGTCGGCCAGAATGTCGAGAATCCAGCTTCAAAAATATGAGGCTTTGAATCTCGCTGCTCAAGGGGAGGAAAGAAACCACTCATCCGTATATGGACGGGAATGTACACGCCGCTCTGATGATTATTCTTACAGTCCGCCCAACTACAATCGTTCCGAGATAACTTTTTAATGAGAACCTTTGAACTCTTGGCCATCCATTCTTGCAGCAAATCCCACTGACTTACATCCTTCACCTTTTATCTCCGAGTTCAGCCTGAAATACTAACTTACTCTAATGCGCTTAGGAGTGCTAGGCCACTCCATGTATTTAAAATCGCCTTTTATAAAAACATCGATCTGACCGATATCATCTAAGGCATTTTTCGAGCCACACTCCCAAACAACTAGCACCCTCCATCCAAGCTCTAGCAGCTGGAGAACTTGAGATTCATCGCGCGCAGTATTTTTTGAAAACTTTGAAGACCAAAAATCTTTTCTACTATTCGGTTCTGTAGCGTAAAAGCAATTTTTATGACGATGCCAAAAGCAACCGTGCACAAGAACTACCACTCCGTACTTTTTGAGTACGACATCGGGCCGCCCCGGTAGCTTATCTTCATGAATTCGAAACCTGAATCCTTTGGAATGAAGATATCGTCTCAGCATTAATTCGGGCTTCGTATTTTTACCTTTTATTCCTGACATCATCCGTGACCTGGTAGCTTTGCTCACGATATCAATCAAAGAATCACCCTTAAATAATGCCTAAAACCTCACCAATTAAAGCGCAAAGCAAATATTTATGGCTGGGGCGGGGCTAACTCCCCCATCCACTCCGGAGCATCAACTTCAAGATCAGTTGACCAATGAAATTTCTAGCTGTGCGCGCTCTTTGTTTTCTACTTTTTCTTTCGCAGCAATGATTCGGTCCTTCATAAGTCGTGCGACAGCTTCAAAAACGGGAACTGCTACCGAATTTCCAAACTGACGATATGCCTGAGTGTCAGATACGGGAATTATAAATTTGCTTTCCTTTGGTTTATCGAAGCCCATCAGACGTGAACATTCATGCGGAGTCAGCCGACGGGGGCGATTGAGTTGATTGAACTCACTGTTGAAGTCCAAGCTATCCAAAAACCCGCGATCAACGAGGATCTCCGAGCCATCCTTGTGGTACCTAGCTGAAAGCGTACGCGCCACATCGTTAGGGCCTGTTAGGCCAAAACCAAAGCCATTCCCCTTCTCACGGTGCTTCGCGGCATAACGGTAAAGGTAGTCCCAAAGCTTCGGAGTTAGGATGTATTTTTCATCCACTTCCTTATCAAGCAGATCACCGAAAGTGGGTCGCTGCTTCGGTATGAGCTTGCTGATGTCGCTCAATGTGAATCCTTGGTGAACATTCAAGTCGCGACGAAAACCGACCAACACAATTCGCTCACGATGCTGCGGCACAAAATGCTTCGCATCGATGACTTTGGGATCTGAGCCTTTTGGCGCATTAACATCTGCAACCTCATATCCCAGTTCATCCAGCGCTTCGCAAATGATCCGGAAAGTATTGCCCTTGTCGTGGCTTTTCAGGTTTTTCACGTTCTCAAGCAAGAATGCAGCCGGGCGTTTCGCGGCGATAATCCGCGCCACGTCGAAAAACAGAGTGCCTTGGGTCTCGCATTCGAAACCGTGCTTACGCCCCAGGGAGTTCTTCTTGGATACACCTGCAAGAGAAAATGGCTGGCATGGGAAACCTGCCAACAGAACATCGTGATCAGGAATTTCGCGATCAATATTCTTGTAGGCTTCCTCGTCACTGATTTCGGGCTTGTCAGAAAGCGTGACTGAGCGGATATCGAGATTGAAGCGATGACGAGCAGGATCGCAGTAGTGGTTCGCCTTGTACGTTTTAACGGCGTACTTGTTCCATTCGGATGTGAACAAGCACTCGCCACCGATAGCCTCAAACCCCTTCCTGATACCGCCAATACCGGCAAAGAGGTCAATAAAGGTGAATGAAGGTTTGTGGTTCAAGCGCTTGGGCAGCAGATCCTTCAGACGAGTGAATTCAATGTGAGAGAGCTTCGGCGAGGCCTTTCCCTTGATCCAGCGATTGATGGTTTCACGGCACCAATGACTCGGGCTTACGTCGTTGAGAATTTCGGCAAGTTGCCCTTGGTCGTAGATCTCCAAGAGCTTGTGCAGCAGCGCCAAGTCAGTCACGGGATGAGTATCAGGCTCGTACGAACCCGAGGTTGTTTCGCTCAAGGATTCAAAAGACGGTGTTTCAAAAAGATTCATGAGCCCGAAATTCCTCTGGGTCAAAGCTGTGACGAATGGTCACCATTCTAGCCCGCAAAATTCCAAAGTAAATGAAATTTCCTGAATTCCGTGTGATGGGTCATGGCGACACGGATGTGGGAGCTGCGGGATTCGACGGCCATCAAACACTGGATATAAACACAGCATAATTTACTCTGCGTCTTTGTCTAGGTTTCCTTTCGCTTCAGGACCAGTAGGAAAAGTCGCTGGTTGACGACCATCCCTGATCCCCCTACCCTCAGCTCCGAGCCTAAGAAACTCTACAAACCAGAGCGGTTCTCCGCACCCGACAGTCATGCGGCTTTTTTTCGTCTGCGGTTTCTCTACGTCTGCGAAAAATCCCGTTATGTCGGGAGTGGGCGAATACAAGACCCGAAAGGGGAATATGTCCGGCCCGTCTCTGGTGGGTTTCTTAGCTCCCGACACCCTAACGAATGCCCTAAGAAAGCAGCCAGAGGTAAATGGAAATGCCTGACTATCCAACCTTCATGATGAAGGTGAATTGCTGTACCCGCCGTTCGAATCCCGTGCTTCCAGGTCAGGAGGCATGCCATGTCTGATCCACTTCTCCCGACTCGTTTCACCCGCAACAAAACCCACCTGCACGCTCTCCTGGTTGAGAATCAGGCGTGGTTCTGTGTCCATGAACTGGGCCGGTTGATGGGCAAACATCTTGATGAGCGCCAATTGCGTAAACTCGACGCTGATCAGCAGCAGATGATGCGCGTGGAGACCTATGGCGAAGCTGAGGACCACATGATGGTGAGTGAGTCGGGTGTGTATGCACTGCTGATCTATCACTACTGTCCTGAGCATCGGCAGCTTCGTGAGTGGCTGACGCATCAGGTTGTGCCTGCTCTGCGTGATGCTCGTACGGCGCGCTCGGTTGAGCGTCCGACGTTGAGTGTTTTGAGTTGGCCGCAGATGTCGCTGAGTACGTTGCACTGGCAGGACGAGCCGTGGATTCGTTTGCGGGATATGCCTTGTTTGCTGGCGGAGGATCCGTTTAATCGTCATGAGTCCTGGTGGCGTAAGGCTTCGCGATTGTTGCGTGGTTGCTGATGGTCAAGATCCGCTGTTTGAAGTTCAAGCAGCGGATTTTTTTGCCCCAAAATGCTTGGGGCTGCTTCGCAGCCCAGCGGGAGCAAGCTCCCTCGCCACAGGGTTATGTGTGGCCTGCAATTGCGGTGTGAGTATTGAAATCTAGTTGATGCCTGTAATCGCCAGCAGGCTGACTCCCACAGATTCCGCATCATCCTGAAAACAATCAGTGCAACCTACCCCGCCTCCCGCTATTAATACCCCTCCCCCACTCAAGGATCCGAGCCCCACCATGAAATTCGATCTCGCCTACTGCCTCAGCCTCGACGACAAGTTGTCGATCTATGATGTTCGCGATCTCAATTTCGATGAGACGGTGGCGTTTGACTCGGCGAAGGAACACTTCCAGTGCCCCAACGATGCCTGTCGTTCGGCGTTCGAGGCGTCCAACGAGCTGGGCACGTTCAACGCCAAGAACGTGAATTACGTGCGCACGCCGCATTTCAAGAATCTGCCCACGACGCAGCATGTGGCGGGTTGTCCGTACGTGAGTCTGAAGGCGTCGGCGTCTGGCGTTGAGACGGCGGATGGTGAGGTGGATGACGGTCGTGAGGAACACTTCCCATCAGAGTTGTTGCTGACCCGCCGTGAGTATGTGCGCAAGCCTGTCGCGCCAGCGGGGGCGGCGGATGTGTTGCGCGATGATCCGGTGCGGGTGGCGGCGGAGAGTGGTAAAGAGTCGGCGGGTCGTGAATCGGCGCCGGACAAGACCAGTGTGTTTGCGCATCCGGTGGAGTGCTTTGTTTCGAACTTCGCGGACAAGGAGTTGCTCAAGCGCATGCCGTTGAAGGTCGGCGAGCATTCGGCGCCGTACAGTTCGTTCTTCAAGAAGATTGAGTATCTGACGGACAACAAGGGGCTGATTTACTGGGGGCGGATCAAGAAGATCGAGGACTTCCACAGTGCCAGTTTTCGCATCGATTTCGAGGACAAGGTCTGGTTCAAGAAGCCCGAGGACAGTAAGAAGAAGCCGTATCCGGTCAGTGTTTATCTGAACAAGAAGCTGATCGACAACTACCGCAAGCGCAAGGCGTTTCTGGAGGAGATCAAGTACGCGGTGGATAGCGACAAGGCGTTGTTCTGTTTCTTCTATGGGGTGACGCCGGAGTTGAAGCAGGTGCCCGGCAAGAAGAACCCCGAAAAGCCTTTCGAGGTCTTCAATGCCAATATCGAGAACCTGGATCACTTCATTATTCGTGAAGCGCCGGGTCTGGAGTGACGGTTAGCCTTGGGGTAGTTGCAGGTTGACGGCGCCGGGGTGTTGTTTGACGAGGGAGTACGGCAGGATCGACCAGTCGGGTCTATCGCAAGAGCGTTGCACGCGAGCGAAGTAGGCGCCGAGGTATAAGCCCTTCTCGGTGAAGTACCAAGGTGAAGTGCCCCAGATGCTCTCATCCTGGAAGTTGCAGTCGTCATCTCCCGTCGGTGCCTTCATTTCTGTGGGGTACAGGGCGGTGAATTGCTTGATTACCCAAGGTACTAACTCTTTGCTTACGTACTGATAGCGCGCGTTACTTTCGGCCTCGCTCAGCGGTTTGTCGCCCAGGCTGTCGCGCTCGGCATGCAAAATCGGCGTGCCCTTACCTACCCAAAAGACATCTTCGAGTGACAATGGGTGGCCGGTTTTTACATCAATGTTGAGGGGTGAATCGCCGAAGTCGGGATGCGCGCCGCCGCAGTAATAGCTGGTCGAGATGTTCAGGCTGACCACGGCAGGCGAGATCATTTTCGGTTCTGCCTGCTGCATGAACTCCACGTTCTCCCCGCCCTGTAATTGGCAGCCGTGATAGCTGATGACTTCATTCCAGAGGCGCCCGAGCAACTGCTGGTTAACCCGTTGCTGATCATCTTTCGACAATCCGGACTCCACGCTGAACAGCGAAATCTTTGTCTCAGGCTCGGTCCACCATTGCAGGTCATAGCCCATGAAGTTTTCTTTCTTCGCCGGTTTGAGCTTGAGTCCCTGCAGGCGCAAATACTCGTAAGGCTCGCCGTATGGCAGTGCGGCAATGAAAGGTAAAGTTGCTGAGGTGGGCGCGGTAAGTCTGGCCTCGGTGAGTTTCACCGGCAGCTTTTTGCCCTGCGGACTTTGCCATTCGCCCTGCCAGCCGCTGCCGGTTTCTTCCAGCTTCAAGGTTGGCAGCGGCTTGTCGTCACCGTAGCGGTTATTGCCTTCGACGAGGTTCAACGTGCTGTCTTGTAGCGAGCCGCTGAGGGCTAGGTCACGGTGATATTTCTCGTAGAAATAGCGGCCGGTGACTTCGTCCTGCTGTGTGGTGTTGAGTTCAACAACAATCGCCGTCTTGCCCAATGTGCCGGTAAATACACGACGGCCATCTTCGGCATGGGCAGTGGAGATCAGTGAGAACAGCACAGCGGCGCACGGTGCCAGGCGCATCAGTCCCTTGAGCATGAATCAATCCTTGAAGGAGTCGGTGGTCGCGTCGGCACACAGGCGCCGGCGCTGAAAAATACGCTGCGGATTATGGCGGGGACGGTTTAACTATTCGAGTTTTCTTGCTCGTACTTTTTAAGCCAGGCTTCGTGCTCAAGGGCCGCAATTTCCCGAGCCATCTGTTGGCGACGTTCCTTGGCAGCATGAAGCTGGACGTCATCGAGAAAGCAGTAGTGACGCAGCCAGTGAAGCGCCATTTCCTCATCCGGAAAGTAGTAAGACTTGGCGCCCTTGCTGTTCCTGGGCGTGTCATTCATTTGCTCGTCAAAAACCATCGCAGTGATTTCATCCGGCGGCAAAGATCCCGTATGGGCGACCTTGTCCTGAAACATCCATGCAATCTCATCAATGTGTTTTTGCGCGCTGCGATGACTACGTCGATAGAACCGTTGATGCTCACAAGTCTGTTTCAGCCGCGCCAACATCAACTCAGGGTTAAGCCACTGCCCGAGGTCATGATGATGGGCGTTGATCACTATCCCCTTGACCCAACGATCCACGAATCGATCAACAAAGTCTTCTGTGTCAGCCTTTTTCGCATCAGCGAAAATCAGGCAATAGCGGGTTTGAACGTGAATGACCAGCAACACATGCTTGCGTTGTACCGTTATCGCGTGCACCAGCCACTGCTCGTCAGCGCCGTTCGACTCATCATCTTCAATGATTGGGGACGGCGGATTAGCGTTCACCGGCGTGATCTTTTTGCCCTTGTGGACACGGCTGAAGAATTTGCTGGCGGCTTCGGTGCAGTTAAAGATCAGCATGCTAGGCCCCATGTGATTTCTACAGAAAAGAAACATATTCTTGCGAACACGCTGACTGATTCCAACCCCCTTCGACGCACTAATCCAGTTTTACTCAGGGCAATTGCAATGGAACGCCGCCGGGGTGCTGTTTGATCAGGTCATAAGGCAGCACGCCCCATTCGACGTATCCGCACACGGCGGCGGCATGTGGATACGACGGCGTGACAGTGATGCCGTTTGCGCTGAAGTACCACGATGGGAATGCCCAAGGTTCTTGCTCGTCGTACCCGCATTCGTTTTCGCCTTCCGCAACGACGGTCATTTCCCTGGAATAAAGCTTTAGTAGCTGCGCGACGAGCCAGGGTGAGAATTCTTTGGAGCGGTAGTTGTAATAGTCAGCGGAGGACACAGTAGAGGCGCCTTCCAATCCCTCCACATAATGAAAGGGCTTGCCCTGCCCCACCCACAGAACATCCTCAAGGGTCAGCAACTTCCCTGTTTGCGCATCAAAGTTGAGCGATTCATTGTTCTGATCCGGATAGGCACCGCCACAATAATATTCGGTAGAAATGCGCGCACTCATCACCGAAGACGACAACCATAGCGGCTGACTGGATTGCGAGTAACTCCCCGCACAGCTGAAGTGTGCGTCTACCTCGCCCCACAAGCGTGCCATTAAATATTGATTGATGCGCTCCCGCGCTTGCGGCGAATAACCCGATACCACTTCAAACAGCGAAGCCCCCGACTTCGCCTCGCTCCACCATTGCAGCGTGTAGCCCATGAAGGTTTCGGTTTTGCCTTTTACAAGTTGCAGACCCTGCAACCGTAGGTACTCGTACGGGTTCTTGTCATGCAGTTCGGTGAAATACGGCAAGGCACCGACGGGAACATCGGGGAGCTTGGCGGGCTGTAATTCGACCTTCAGGATCTTCCCGTCCGGGTTGCTCCATTCGCCACTCCAGCCGTCGAGTTTTGGCTGCAAGCGCAGAGTCGGGCGCGAATGGCCATCCATCGCCGCGCCTTCGGCCATCACCAGCGCATCGTCTTCTTTGCTGATGTCCAGCGCCAAGTCTTTTCGGTATTTTTTGTAGAAGTAACGACCCTCGCTGTAGCGAGTGTCGATTTCCACAACGATCGCGGCTTTGCCCAGGGTGCCGGCGTACACCTGTTTGTTGTCTTCGGCCCATATCCGGGTTGAGAGCACCAAACCGGCGAGCATCAACATGCCGGAGATTCGCAACAGTCCGCGATACATCTTTCATCCTTGAGTGACTGGGCTTTTGCCCATGAGAAAACGTTGCGGATTATGTCGAGGTTGCGCGGGGGAATCGAGCGCCGTCGCGCTCAGCTCAAACACATGCTGATCATCACGATCAGCAACAGCCCGATGTACACGCGCGCATGCACCCGATCCGGGATCCGCCCAATCCATGGCGCAGCCAATCGAATCCCGATGAGCGAGCCAACCGTCAGCACCGCAAACGCCAGCAAATCCACATACCCTACAAACCACGCCCCCAATTCAGCCTGACTGAACCCGGCCAACGCCATGTACGTCAGCGTCCCCGCCAATGCCACCGGCACGCTCAACGGGTTAGCCATGGACGTCGCTTGCGACATGCTCAAGCCACAACGACGCAACAGCGGCACGGTCATGACGCTGCCTCCTACACCCAGAAACGTCGCGATGGCGCCGATGCCTACACCGCCTGCGGAAGTTTCCATAGCGCCAAGTCCGCGTGGGATGACGTCTGCGTTCTGAGTGAGAAACCCGCGCCTGAGCAAGCAATCGACAATGGTTACACCGAGGTAGCCGATGAATGCGTAGCGAATCACTTCGCCGCTGACCCACACCGCGGCTATTGCACCCACGACCGCACCCACTCCGATAAACCCACCCAACGGCCACAGGTAATGACGGATGAGATTGCCGGCGCGGCGGTGTTTGTCGGTGGCGATCAGGGCGTTGACGATCATCACGCAGGTAGAAGTGGCGACGGCGACGTGCATTGCCGATTGGCCGATCGGGTCGTCGGCGCCGTGGCTCGCGGTGAGCAGGCGATACAGCAGCGGCACCACGACGAAGCCGCCGCCGAAGCCGAACAGGACCGCGGTGATGCCGGTCAGGCAGCCGAAGAGGGTCAGCAGTAAATAGAACATGTCGAGGCGTCCGTGGTGGGAGAGCGGTCGACGATAGAGCGGCATCGCTTGGCCTGCTTCAGCAAGTCAGCCAATAATGTTTGCGTTTACGCCAATCACCGGAAAACGCCTGATGCGCAATGTTTCGATCAATCTGCTGGATGACACGCCGCGCGCGGTGGTGGCGATCGGTACGGATTATTCCCACGGTCACTTGCTGCCTTTTCACACGCATCGGCGGGCGCAGTTGTTGTACGGCGCGACCGGGGTGATGCAGGTCAGCACCCATGACGGCAATTGGGTGGTGCCGCCGCAGCGGGCGGTATGGATTCCGCCAGGGGTGGCGCACGAGGTGTTGATGCTTGGGGTCAGCACGCGCAGCTTGTACATCGAACCGGGTGCAGTGGATTTGGGGGAGCGCTGTCAGGTGATCAGCGTGTCGCCGTTGATGCGGCATTTGCTGATGGAGGCGGTGGAAGTACCGCTGACGTATGACCTCGGCGGGCGCGATGGTGTGTTGATTGATCTGTTGCTGCATGAGTTGACGCGCAGTGCGCCGCTGCCGTTGCACATTCCGCTACCGACTGACGGAAAGCTCCTGTCTCTGTGTCAGAACTTTCTGCATCAGCCGTACGCCCACCAATCGCCACAGCATTGGGCTGACCAATTACACATAAGCTTGCGTACCTTCAACAGACTGTTTCGCCAACAAACCGGGCTGAGCTTCAGACAATGGCGGCAGCAGGCTTGCGTGGTCCTGGCGCTGGCGCGCTTGGCCTCGGGTGAAGCGGTGACACGCATTGCCCTGGACTTCGGTTATGAAAGCCCGGCGGCGTTCTCGACGATGTTCCGGCGGATCCTCGGGCAGGCACCGTCCGTCTGGTTGGAGGCGGCGAATTAGCGCAAATCAAAAAATGCGTTTGATCCCGGCCGAAAACAACTGTACAAAAACACAGTACATTTTCAATCAGCACTCTTGAGCCCGGAGCACACCATGGCCTCTCTTGCGATGAACCACATCCTCGAACGCATTGCCCTTTTCCAGTTCACCCCGACGCACTGCGTCCAGGCCCGAGCGATGCTGGGCTGGAGCGTGGACCAGCTATCGCGGGAGGCAGAGGTTTCGGTTGAAGACATTCAACGCTTTGAAGCGCAGCAGGATGTCGCGGATGCGGCGCGACTGGCGTTGGCTTACCGGTTCGAGGCGCAGGGGCTGGTGTTCTTTCCCGGGTTTACGCCGGGGCGTAGTGCGAGTTTTCAGGGTGCGCCATTGGAATCGGCGGGGCGTGGGGATTTTGCGATGGCTGAGTAAGACAATCGCCCCCGAAGGGGCGAACTGGGCGAGCTATCAAGCGCTTTGCACCACCGCCTCACTCTCCCCTTCAACCGTCAACCACCACGCCTCCCCGCGTTGCGGTTGAGCGATGTTAAACGCCTCGCCCATCTGCGGCGTGGTAATGGAAATACTGCGTTCCCACGCCAGTGCCAGAATCCGGTCAAATGGTTCGTGCCAGGCGTGCATGGCCAGGTCGAAGGTGCCGTTGTGGATCGGGAGGAGCCAGCGGCCCTTGAGGTCGATGTGCGCTTGCAGGGTTTCTTCGGGCTGCATGTGCACATGCGGCCATTCGACGTTGTAGGCGCCGGTTTCCATCAGGGTCAGGTCGAACGGGCCGTACTGTTCGCCGATGCGTTTGAAGCCGTCGAAGTAGCCGCTGTCGCCGCTGAAGAAGATCCGCGTGTCACCGTCGATCATCACCCAGGACGCCCACAGGGAGCTGTTGCCATCGAACAGGCCACGGCCGGAAAAGTGCTGAGACGGTGTGGCGACGAAACGGATGCCGGCAATCTCGGCGCCCTGCCACCAATCGTACTGGCGGACTTTGCTGGCATCGATGCCCCATTTGATCAGGGTGTCGCCGACGCCGAGCGGGGTCAGGAACAGGTTGGTCTTGGCGGCCAGTCTAAGCACGGCCTGGTAATCGAGGTGGTCGTAATGGTTGTGCGACAGAATCACCGCTTCGATCGGCGGCAACTGGTCGATGCTGATCGGTGGCTGGTGGAAGCGTTTCGGCCCGGCCCACTGCACCGGCGATGCGCGCTCGGCGAAGACCGGGTCGGTGACGAAGAATTTGTCGCGCAGCTTCAGCAAAAGGGTCGAGTGACCGAGGCGATAGACGCTGTGATTGGGCGCTGCCAGCAGTTCTTCCCGGGTCAACGCTTGCACCGGGATCGGCGCTGCGGGCCGGGTATTGCGCGGTTTGTGGAAAATCATGTTCCACATGATCCGCAGCATTTTGCGCACACCTTCGCGTTGCACGGGTGCGTGATTGCGAAACAGCCCCTGATGCTGCCGCGAGGCTTCAGGCGTGGATGTGTGATCCGGGATCGAAACTGGATTGGCCATGACTGAGTGACTCCAGAAAAACCGCGCAATTCGCGGTTTTTCCACGGTGGGACGATAAATGGCCAAAGCTGCACGCATAGGCCGAACTGCTGTTTTTTAGGTTGCGAGGATTAACGCAACATTACACTGCTCGGTGTAGTTTCTAGGTTGCATCAAAGCGGATGACAAGTAAACTGCCAAGTGTAATTTCATCTTTTCTCTGCCGAAGCGTACTTATGACAGCTCCACAGCGCCTCACCGACCGTAAACGCGAAGCTATTATTCAGGCGGCGATTGCCGAATTCCGCGCGAACGGTTTCGAGATCACCAGCATGGACAAGATTGCTGCCACCGCCGGTGTGTCGAAGCGTACGGTGTACAACCATTTCCCCAGCAAAGAAGAGTTGTTCGCCGAAATTCTCAACCAGTTGTGGGCACGAATCAGCGCCGAGCAATCGGTGACCTACAACCGCGATCAGCCGTTGCGCGAGCAATTACGGCAGATGCTCCAGGCCAAAGTGCAGTTGATGGCTGACGAGAATTTTCTGACCCTGGCCCGGGTGGCAATTGCCGCCACCATTCACTCGCCGGAGCGCGCGCAGAACATGATCGAGCGCATGGGCGAGCGCGAGGAAGGCCTGACCGTATGGATTCGCGCCGCGCAGGCCGACGGCCGATTGAAACCGGTCGACCCGGAGTTTGCCGCCCATCAAGTACAAGGCTTGCTCAAGACCTTCGGCTTCTGGCCGCAGATGTCGATGGGCCGTGCCGCCCTCGATGTCGATATGCAGAACACCGTCGCCGAATCGGCGCTGGAGATGTTTCTGGCCTGCTATCAGCTCTAAATCGCCCTTCTCCTGCGCGAGTCACCGATTAAATGGCTCGGAAGGACACTGATTATTCCCGTTGGAATAAATGACAATGTCCGACAATCGACCGACGAACGGTTAGCCTGAGAAAATACTGCAAAGTATTTCAGGATGAATTTCGCGCAGGGCATCATGGAAAACCAACGCGGCAAAGGCTTGTCATTCGCCCGGCGCATTTACCTGCCCAGGGCCATTGGTCTGGGCGTGGGATTCTTCAGCGTCGCTGCGGCGCTGTATCCGCTGAACATACCCGGCTGGCTGTGGGCGCTGTTGTTATTCAACGGTTTCGCCTGGCCGCACTTCGCTTACCAGATCTCCACGCGCTCGGCGTTCCCGTATCAGGCTGAACGGCGCAATTTGTTATACGACTCGATGTTCGGCGGTTTCTGGGCGGCGTGCTTTCAGTTCAACCCGCTAACCACCGTGACCATCCTGTCGATGATGACCATGAACAATGTTGCCGCCGGCGGCCAACGTCTGTTCGTGTTCGGCGCCCTCGCGCAACTCGCCGGTGTTCTGCTGGGCTGGGCGATTTTCGGTGTCAAATTCAGTCTGACGATGACCCAAACGCAAGTTTGGGCCTGCCTGCCGATGCTCACCCTGTATCCGTTGGCGCTGGGCATGGTCTGTTATCGCCTAGCGATCAAACTCTCCCAACACAAACGCGCACTGAGCGCCCTCAGCCGTACCGACAGCCTCACCGGCCTGCTCAACCACGGGGCCTGGAAAGACCTGCTGCACCTGAAATTCAAACAGTGCCGCCAACACAACTCCCAAGCCACGCTGGCATTGATCGACATCGACCATTTCAAGGAGATCAACGACAGCTTCGGGCACATCGTCGGCGATGAGGTGCTGCGGCAATTGAGTAAAGAGCTCAAGCGCCTGCTGGATCAGTACGAATTGGCCGGGCGCTACGGCGGTGACGAATTCTGCGTGATCCTGCCGACACTGCCACTGCACAAAGCCGAAGCGCTGATGGAGCAATTGCGCGAGGCATTGCAGCAGTATCGTCATCCGCACGTGCCAGAGTTGCGAGTGGGCCTGAGTATCGGTTTGGCGCGCTATCAATCCTTGTACAAGGATCCACTGGACTGGCTGGACGATGCCGACAAAGCGCTCTACACCGCTAAACACACGGGTCGCAACACCATTAGCGTGGCCTTGAGCCGTGCCGCGACAGACAACGCCAGCGCCTAAAAAGTTATACAAACTTACAAATAATTACTTCCTTGTACAACTTTATGAAGTTTTGTATAAGTAGCCATCTGCCAGCTATGGAATGCTGGCATTGAGCAGTCATCGCCGAATGCCGTCCGCGCATTCGGTCTGCCGGCGCGGAAATAGGGACTGAATCCTCGATCTTCCCCACTTCCAGAGTACTGCGAACATGTTCTTCAATCGCCACAAAGCCGTCGTCGACGATCTTCAGCGCACCCTCACCGAACAAGCCGGCCTGCTCGATGCGATCAATCGCTCGATGGCGGTGATCGAGTTCGACCTCGATGGCGTGGTGTTGCGTGCCAATGACAACTTTCTCCAGACCATGGGTTACACCGCCGAACAAGCGATCGGCCAACCGCACCGGCGCTTTTGCACAGCAGAATTCGGGCGTAGCGCTCAATACACTGATTTGTGGTCACGCCTGAAAAACGGCCAGTTTCAGTCCGGTACATTTGAACGCGTCAACAGCAAAGGTCAGCCTATCTGGCTTGAAGCCAGCTACAACCCGATCAAGGATGCCTCGGGTCGCGTGGTGAAAGTGGTCAAGTACGCCATGGACGTGACCGCCAAGGTGCAGCAGGAAAGTGAGGCCAACGCCAAGTTGCAGGCGATTGACCGGGCAATGGCGGTCATCGAATTCAACCTCGACGGCAGCATTCTTACGGCCAATCAGAATTTTCTGACGCGCATGGGTTACACCCTCGCCGAGCTGAAAGGCAAACATCACCGTTTGTTCTGCACGCCGGAACTGGTCAACAGCAGCGCCTATGAGGATTTCTGGCGGCGCTTGAATCAGGGCGAGCTTTTCCAGGGGCAGTTCGAACGCGTGGATAAACGCGGGCAAATCGTCTGGCTCGAAGCCAATTACAACCCGGTTTATGACGCTGCCGGGCGCTTGTGCAAAGTGGTGAAATTCGCCTCCGACGTCACCGCCCGGGTCGAGCGACACGAGCAGGACGCGCGCAGTGCCAGCGCGGCGTATCACATCTCGGTGGCGACCCGAAAAGTCGCCGAGCAAGGTACGCAGGTGATCCAGCAAGCGGCCAGCGAAATGCGCGAAATCGCCGAAGACATTGCCCAATCGTCGACGTTGATTGCGCAACTGGGCGAGCGCTCTGAGCAGATCACCGCCATCGTCAACACGATCCGCGCGATTGCCGACCAGACCAATCTGCTGGCGCTCAATGCCGCCATTGAGGCCGCGCGCGCCGGTGAGCAGGGTCGCGGATTTGCCGTGGTTGCCGATGAAGTACGCCAACTGGCGGCACGTACCAGTGGCTCGACGGCGGAGATATCCACCATGATCGGTTTGATCCAGAGCGAAACTCGCCAGGCCATCAAGAGCATGGAAGGCACCCGGGGTCGCGCGGCTGAAGGGGTCGAGTTGGCGAATCAGGCGGGCACGGTGATCTTGCAGATTCGTGATGGCGCCAGTGAGGCGGTGGATGCGGTGAGTATGTTTGCCAATGAGCGGGTGCCGGGTTAAAGGCAGGTAGACCGCGTCGTTGCCTTCGCGAGCAAGCTCGCTCCCACAGGGAAAATGCATTCCAATGTGGGAGCGAGCCCGCTCGCGAAGAGGTCATGAGCCGCAATGCAGGACTATAGTGAGCTTCAGTCTCAAGTCCTGCCGAGTGCATCATGACCACTGAAAAACCCGCCACACCTGATACAGCTCCCGTCGATCACCTGCGCTTCCACCGCCCCCACGCCCACCTCAACACGACTTTCGGCAACGACACCTTCGCCTTGCGCGCCGAGGCGTTTGCGCGATTCTTCGGCACGCCAATGTTCCTCGGCGCGCAAACCCTGATTGTGCTGTTGTGGGTCTGCCTGAACGTGTTTGGCGTGACCACTTTCGACGTTTACCCGTTCATCCTGTTGAACCTCGCTTTCAGCCTGCAATCGGCCTACGCCGCGCCGCTGATTCTGCTCGCACAAACACGCCAGGCTGCGCGCGACAAGGCGCAAGCCGATGCCGATGCGCTACACCGTGAAGCGCTGGCACAGGCCAATACCGAGCGGCAGGCTCAAGCTGCGAAGAACACCGCGCAACTGCTTGAACTGCTGGAGCAGAACACCCGCCTCACCGAGATGACCAAAAACCTCACCGAACGCATCGCCAGCCTGACCAGCGAGCTGCACGATCACATGCGCCAGAATCCGCAGCGCTGATCACGGCAACCGCAACGCCCGCCCGAGCTCATCGAACAACGTCACCACCGAGCGCAACGCCCGGCAATCCGGGCGAGTCAGCAGCCATAACGCGGTGTCGTAACCGTGCAACGGCTCGCTCAATGGTTGCAAACCGTCGGTGATCAGAAAGTCCGGTAACGCCGCCACGCCGAGGCCAGCACGAACCAACTCCGTCACCGACAACATACTGTTGCAGCGATACCCCGGAGTGACGCCGGGCAAGTGCTGGCGACGCCAGGCGATGGTCGGATGATCGGGCAAAAAGTCATCCGGGGCGATCCAGTTCAGCGCGGCCAGATCCGTCGCATCGACGTTTTGCAGATAGCGCGCACTGGCGCAGACCCGGTAGGAAATCTTCGCCAGTTGCCGTCCGACCAGATGCTCCGGAGGTGTACGCGTCAGGCGCAGGGCGATGTCGGCATCGCGGCGGCTGAGGTTGGCGAAATCGTTGGAAGTGCTCAGTTCTATGGTCAGCGCTGGGTAATTGGGCATGAACTGCGCCAGCGCCGGCAGCAGCAAACCCTGCAATACCGAATCGGTGCAGGTCAGGCGCACCGTACCGCTGACCACTTCCCCGCCCTGCTCCACGCCGATACGTGCGGCTTCCAGTGCCTGTTCGGCGCGTTCGGCTTGCTCGGCCAGCGTCTGCGCGAGAGTTGTCGGTAAATAGCCGGAGCGGCTTTTTTCGAACAACTGCTGACCCAGTGCGGCTTCGAGACGACGCACGGCGCGGAATACCGTCGACACGTCGACTTTCAACAACTGCGCGGCCCGGGCCAGAGAGCCGCCGCGCACCAAGGCAAGAATCAGGGCCAGGTCGGCGTAGTCGAGCTGATAGTGCGTCGCTGCATTAATCACTTGGGGAAACGCCCATATTGAGTGCGTGAACGCCAATCTATAGTGAGTGCCATCAATCAACAAGCGCAGGGAACCCCCATGGAAAACAGCGCCATCCGTATCGCCCTGATTGGCGATCACGACCCGCAAGTCACCGCCCACCAAGCCATTCCCGTCGCCCTCGGACTGGTCGCCGAACACCTCGACCGCAACGTGCAATTCGAATGGTTGCCCACCGAGCAGATCCACGCCGATACGCCGCTCGAGCGGTTCGATGGTTTCTGGTGCGTACCCGGCAGTCCTTACAAGAGTGAAGCCGGCGCACTGCGCGCGATCCGTTTTGCCCGCGAACAGCAGCGACCTTTCCTCGGTACCTGTGGCGGTTTTCAACATGCGGTGCTGGAGTTTTCTCGCAACGTGTTGGGTTGGGTCGATGCGGAACACGGTGAAACATCGCCCGATTCTGAACGCGCGGTACTTACGCCGTTGACCTGTTCGCTGGTCGAAGCGGTGGACAGCATTCACCTGGTGCCCGGTTCGTTGATCGCCAAGGCGTACGAAACGTCGCAGATTCGTGAAGGTTATCGCTGCCGCTTCGGTGTGAATCCGCTGTTTGAACAGGAACTGTTGAACGATCGGCTACACGCCGTGGGTGATGATTCGGCGGGAGATTTGCGCGCGATTGAACTCAAGGAGCACCGCTTCTTTGTCGCGACGTTGTTTCAACCGGAACGTGCGGCGCTCAAAGGGCTGATGCCGCCGCTGGTGCACGCGTTTGTTGAAGCTTGCGCGGAGGCACGTTGATGACGGCCTGCTTTGCGGTGATTTTTACGTCGACTCGGACCGACGGTGACAATGGGTATGCCGATGCCGCTGAGCGCATGGCTGAGCTGGTCAGTGAGCAGCCGGGGTTTCTTGGGGTGGAGTCAGTCAGAGGCGCGGATGGCGTCGGGATTACGGTGTCGTATTGGCAGAGCGAAGCGGCGATTCTGGCGTGGCGGCAGCACCCTGAGCATCGGCTGATTCAAGTGCGTGGGCGCTCGCAATGGTATTCGTCGTTTCAGACGCGGGTGTGCAAAGTCGAACGCGAGTATCGGTTCAGCCTGTGATGTTGGTGGTGAGCTCACCGGCCCCATCGCTGGCAAGCCAGCTCCCACAGGTTATGCGCTGTTCTGAAGATCACACCGTATTTGTGGGAGCTGGTTTGCCAGCGA
>NZ_AKJR01000227.1:0-3580 GCF_000282235.1 Pseudomonas sp. GM24
CTGCGATCTTTTGATCTTGTTTTTTAAGATCAACGTCAAAAGATCGCAGCCTTCGGCAGCTCCTACAGGGAGCGTATTGCGACTCGATGTGGCGCCATCGGAGACTTTTTCTGGTGAGATCGGACAGTGTCAGCGGTGGGGTCGGTTGTTAGGCTCATCCCCCTCGGCACCGCCAATAAGAACGAAAAGCAATGAAGCTGACTTTCCTCCTGTTGCTGCTTTGTGCAACGGCCCCGAGCGCCTGGGGCTGGTCGAACCATACGGTGGGCAGCTATCTGGCGTTGCAGGATCTGCCGGCGTTGCGTGATGCGCCAGCGGTTGAAGTCGAACCACTGGAGCGTTTTCTCACCGAGCAATATCCGGCCGTGCTGGCGCTGTTGGAGCAACAGGAAACCTTCGCCCGCGCGCACTTCGCGCAATACCCGCCACGCCCCGATAACCTGAAATTGCCCGCAGTGCCGAGTGACAATCTGCGCCACGACTTCCTCACGGCGTTGCGCATCAATCCCGAGATTCATCTGGCGACGGTCATCCAGCCATTGCCCGGCAAAGACCTGCCCGAACGTGAGCATCTGCAGGCCAATCAAGTCATGGTCGAGCAAACTCTGTCACCGTGGAATCGCCAGCGTTTCATCGTCGTTACCGAGCACGAAAAAGTCGCGCCTCTCGCGGTGCTCGCCAGCGCCGCCGACGAACCGGATTACGGCCACGACATCAATCTGTTCAGCGACAACCCTGGCAACGTCGGCGCTCTCTACGGTTTCGGCCCGCAACCGTTCGGCGACGCGCGTTTCCAGTACAGCTCGCAGGCGCCGTTCCACATGGGCTTCTTCCATGAAAGCGCGGTGGTGTATGCCGCTGCCGGTTTCCTCGAGCGCAGTTGGCCGGACTGGCGCGCGTATCAATACATGGGCCTGGCGCGATTGGCGTTTGCCAGCGGTCATCCGTATTGGGGTTATCGCTTTCTCGGCTGGGGCCTGCACCACATTCAGGACCTGACCCAGCCGTATCACGCCAAGCCATTACCGGGCGTCGAACTCGCCAATCTCCTGCTGCTGGAAGGCAAGGCAATCGCCGGTTTCGCCGAGGACAAACAGGCCTCAATCGAGCGCGTCGCCACTCGACACATGGAAGTGGAGAAGTACCAGTCGACCTGGCTGCGCCGATTGCTGCGCACCGGTCAGCCGCACCCGATGCTGGCGGCTTACGCCGATGTGGCTCAGGACAAAACCTACCCGCCGTACTCGGTCGACTACCTGCGCGAAGTGGTCAGTGCCGAGTCGGTCAACGATTCCGCAGCGTTCGACGAGGCCATCGGCCAGTGGCTGGAAACCGCGCCCGTCAGCAGTGATTTCAGCAGCGGCAATCAACTTCATAGCGAAGATTTCGATCACCCGGCACTCAATCAGCAGCTGTTGAAGTTGCTAGGGCATTTCGGCGCGCACAGCCGGATTTACGTCAGCGCGGGATTGGCGCCGTAGCGCGGTAACGAACACCAAAACAATAAAAACAGGGAAGGAGGAACACATGATCAACTCTCGATTGCGCCTGACGGGCGCCGCGCTCGCCGGTGTCGGCCTGGCCGGGCTGCTGCAGTTGTGCGCAGTCGATGCGGCGCACGCGGTGGAGTTCAGCCTGATGGACAAGCAGGTCACCGGCTCCCTCGACACGACCTTGTCCTACGGTCGTTTGTGGCGGGTGCAGGGCCGCGACAAGACTAACGATGACGTCAACACCAACGACGGCAATCGCAACTTCGACACCGGGCTGGTTTCCGAGGTGTACAAGATCACCTCCGAGCTTGAAGCCAACTATCAGAATTACGGTTTGTTTGTGCGCGGCACCGCGTTCTACGACACGCAACTGATGGACAAGCGCAACGACTACTACGACAACAACAGCCCGTCGCAACCGAGCCAGAGCTACCCGCAGGACAACCATTTCACCAGCCAGACCCGCGACATCGCCGGCAGCCGCATCGAGATGCTCGACGCCTATGTGCATGGTAGTTGGGACGTTGCGCAGATGCCGGTGACCGCGCGCATCGGTCGGCAGGTGTTCAACTGGGGCGAGGGGATTTTCTATCGCGGCGGGATCAACACCACCAACCCGGTGGACGCCGCCAAGTACCGCCTGCCCGGCGCCG
This sequence comes from Pseudomonas sp. GM24, assembly GCF_000282235.1. NCBI lineage: Bacteria > Pseudomonadati > Pseudomonadota > Gammaproteobacteria > Pseudomonadales > Pseudomonadaceae > Pseudomonas > Pseudomonas sp. GM24. Next base: position 2,147 of record NZ_AKJR01000227.1, read on the forward strand.
AAGTCAAGGAAGTGCTGGTGCCGGTCGAGGCGCTGAGCTTCAACATCGGCCTGACCGACTCGCTGACCATGGAGAGTTTCTACCAGACCAACTGGAAGGAAACCCGCATCGATCCGGTCGGCACCTTCTATTCGCAAACCGACCTGTTCGCCGACGGAGGCAACACCGGGTACAACAACTTCAGCGGCACAGCGCTCGACACGCCAGTGCCGGGGTTTGGCAACGTCATCGGTTTGTACAGCGCGTTGGGCAATAACCCGTTACTGAGCTCCGCCCTGCAAACCACTGGCCTGTACGCCAACGGCGTGACGCCGGCCTATGGCAATACGTTGAAAGTGGCGAGCATCGGCAAGGACTACAACGCGCGCAACGATGGCCAGTTCGGCTTTGCCTTTCGCTACATCGCCGAGCAGCTCAACAGCACCGAGTTCGGGTTGTACATGGTCAATTACCACGCCAAGGAACCGACCATCGCTGCCGATCTGGGCGGGTACAAAGGCATCTATATGGATGCGCTGACCAACCTGTTGTCCGGTGTCGCCGGCAGTCAGGCCGGGGCGCTGGCCAACGGTCTGGCGACGGCCGATGTGATGGGCAATATTCAGGCGCATCGGCGCTACGCCGAAGACATCCGCATGTACGGCTTCAGCTTCAACACCACGTTGGGTGAGGCTTCGGTGTTTGGTGAAATTGCTTATCGGCCGAACCTGCCGATCGGTGTCGCGGCCACTAATGATTTGATTGGTGATTTGGCCAACGGTGCGGCAGTGGCGGTGACGGGGCGGTCGATCAACGTCGGCGGGCAGATGGTCAATCTCAACAGCGAGATCAACAACGCCGAACGCGTCGAAGCGTTCAACACCTCGCTCGGCACCATTTACAACTTTGGCCCGACCGCTTCGTTCGACTCGCTGTTCGGTATCTTCGAACTGGCCTCGGAGCACCTGCGCGGCAGCAGTCTGCAATACACCGGGTATGACGGCAGCCGTCGCTACTATGCCGGCACCGGTAACTATTCCTATGTGTCAGGCGGTGATCGCGACGATCAGGTCAATCGCAATTCCTATAGCTATACGGCGATGCTCAACGGCACCTGGAACGATGTGTATGCCGGGGTCAACGTCTCGCCGTACATCGTCTACAAGGACGATTTCGAGGGCAACAGCTATCAGGCCGGCAACACCATCGAAGGGCGCAAGGCTTACACGCTGGGGATCAAGGCCAACTACCAGAACAAGCTCGAAGCCGAACTGCAATACACCGAGTTCTATGGCAGCGGGCAGAACAACGGCATTCGCGACCGCGACAACGTCGGGTTCAACCTCAAGTATTTCCTTTGATACCCAGACCACAGGCGCCCCCCCTGTAGGAGTGAGCCTGCTCGCGATAGCGAATTTTCAGTCGCTGTAGGTGTTGTCTGACACACCGCTATCG
>NZ_AKJR01000228.1:0-15631 GCF_000282235.1 Pseudomonas sp. GM24
GTGCGCTGTCGATCTTGTCGAAATCAACGATTGCAGAACCGAAAACTTCGGAGCAAACGCGAGTCAGAGCAGCAGTCAGAGTGGTTTTACCGTGGTCAACGTGACCGATGGTGCCAACGTTGACGTGCGGTAGGGAACGATCAAATTTTTCTTTAGCCACGACAATTAACTCCTAGCCTAAAGGGGCTGAATCAGCCTTGTTTTTTGGTTACGGATTCGACGATGTGCGACGGAGCCGTATCGTATTTTTTGAATTCCATAGAGTAGCTTGCGCGACCCTGGGACATGGAACGAACGTCGGTCGCATAACCGAACATCTCACCCAGTGGAACCTCGGCACGGATAACCTTGCCGGACACTGTGTCTTCCATACCCTGGATCATGCCGCGACGACGGTTAAGGTCGCCCATCACATCACCCATATAGTCTTCAGGCGTAACAACCTCTACAGCCATGATCGGCTCAAGCAACTCACCACCGCCCTTCTGGGCCAGTTGCTTGGTCGCCATGGAGGCAGCCACTTTAAACGCCATCTCGTTGGAGTCGACGTCGTGGTAAGAACCATCGAACACGGTAGCCTTCAGGCCGATCAGCGGATAGCCGGCAACAACGCCGTTCTTCATCTGCTCTTCGATACCTTTCTGGATAGCCGGGATGTATTCCTTAGGAACCACACCACCTACAACTTCGTTCACGAATTGCAGACCTTCCTGACCTTCGTCAGCAGGAGCAAAACGAATCCAGCAGTGACCAAACTGGCCGCGACCACCGGATTGACGAACGAACTTGCCTTCGATTTCACAGTTCTTCGTGATGCGCTCACGATACGAAACCTGAGGCTTGCCGATGTTGGCTTCGACGTTGAACTCACGGCGCATCCGGTCAACCAGGATGTCCAGGTGCAGCTCGCCCATGCCGGAGATGATCGTTTGACCAGTCTCTTCATCAGTTTTAACGCGGAAAGACGGGTCTTCCTGAGCAAGTTTGCCCAGAGCGATACCCATTTTTTCCTGGTCATCCTTGGTCTTAGGCTCTACGGCAACCGAAATAACCGGCTCCGGGAAGTCCATGCGAACCAGAATGATTGGCTTGTCAGCGTTGCAGAGGGTTTCACCAGTGGTGACGTCCTTCATGCCGATCAGGGCCGCGATGTCACCAGCGCGCACTTCCTTGATCTCTTCACGGGCGTTTGCGTGCATTTGCACCATACGACCCACGCGCTCTTTTTTGCCTTTAACCGAGTTGATCACGCCGTCGCCGGAGTTCAACACGCCCGAGTAAACGCGGACGAAGGTCAAGGTACCCACGAATGGGTCGGTAGCGATCTTGAACGCCAGAGCCGAGAACGGCTCCGCATCGTCTGCATGACGCTCCAGCTCGATTTCCTCGTTATCCGGGTCAGTACCCTTGATAGCAGGAATGTCGGTTGGCGCAGGCAGGAAGTCGATAACGGCGTCGAGAACCAGGGGAACACCCTTGTTCTTGAACGAAGAACCGCAAACAGCCAGTACGATTTCGCCGGCGATAGTACGCTGACGCAAAGCAGCTTTGATCTCTACGATCGACAGCTCTTCGCCTTCCAGGTACTTGTTCATCAGCTCTTCGTTGGCTTCGGCAGCAGCCTCAACCATGTTGTTGCGCCACTCTTCAGCCAGCTCTTGCAGCTCAGCAGGAATGTCCTTGCGAACAGGGACCATACCTTTGTCAGAGTCGTTCCAGTAGACAGCTTGCATGTTGATCAGATCGATCTGACCCTGGAAGTTGTCTTCGGAACCGATAGCCAACTGGATTGGCACCGGAGTGTGACCCAGACGCTGCTTGATCTGACCGATCACGCGCAGGAAGTTGGCGCCAGCACGGTCCATCTTGTTTACGTAAACAAGACGTGGAACACCGTACTTGTTGGCTTGACGCCATACGGTTTCCGACTGAGGCTCAACACCCGAAGTACCGCAGAACACAACGACAGCGCCGTCGAGTACGCGCAGGGAGCGTTCAACTTCAATAGTGAAGTCAACGTGGCCCGGGGTATCGATTACGTTGAAGCGATGCTCGTCTTTGTACTGCTTCTCGGAACCTTTCCAGAAGGCGGTAATAGCAGCAGAAGTAATGGTAATACCACGCTCCTGCTCCTGAACCATCCAGTCTGTGGTCGCGGCGCCGTCATGCACCTCGCCCATTTTGTGACTTTTGCCGGTGTAAAAAAGGACGCGCTCGGTGGTGGTGGTTTTACCAGCATCCACGTGAGCGACGATACCGATGTTACGGTAGCGGCTAATCGGAGTAGTACGAGCCATAAAGCCCTCGCAAAATTAGTGAAGCTAAAATTAGAAGCGGTAGTGCGAGAAAGCTTTGTTAGCTTCAGCCATACGGTGCACGTCTTCACGCTTCTTAACAGCAGCACCTTTACCTTCAGCAGCATCCAGCAGTTCGCCAGCCAAACGCAGAGCCATAGACTTCTCGCCACGCTTACGGGCGAAGTCTACCAACCAGCGCATTGCCAGAGCGTTACGACGGGAAGGACGAACCTCGACCGGAACCTGGTAAGTAGCACCACCAACGCGGCGCGACTTCACTTCGACCAGCGGAGCGATGGCGTCGAGTGCTTTTTCGAAGAGTTCCAGGGGATCGGTGCCAGCCTTACGGGTCGCAACGGTTTCCAGGGCACCATAAACGATACGCTCGGCAACGGCTTTCTTGCCGCTTTCCATAACGTGGTTCATGAATTTGGCGAGGATCTGGCTTCCGTATTTCGGATCGTCCAGAATCTCACGCTTTGCTGCTACGCGACGTCTTGGCATGATAAGCCCTCAAGCGGTCTTCAGGTTAGCTCGGGACAGATCCAATGGATGCGTGCCCGACCTTACTCTTATCGACTCAATAAAATGAAAATCTGCAAAACGGCCGATTACTTCGGACGTTTGGTACCGTACTTCGAACGACCCTGGTTACGACCTTTAACGCCGGAAGTATCCAAGGAGCCGCGAACGGTGTGGTAACGAACACCTGGCAAGTCTTTTACACGACCGCCGCGGATCAGTACCACGCTGTGCTCTTGCAGGTTGTGACCTTCACCACCGATGTACGAGGAAACCTCGAAACCGTTGGTCAGGCGCACACGGCATACTTTACGCAGTGCCGAGTTAGGTTTTTTCGGCGTAGTGGTGTACACACGGGTGCACACGCCACGACGTTGCGGGCAGTTCTGCAGCGCAGGTACGTCGGATTTCTCGACGATACGCTTACGCGGCTGACGTACCAGCTGGTTGATAGTTGCCATCTACTAGCTCCACTGTTGTCTTGCGACGCTATTGTCTTGCAAGAAAAGCAAAATGGCAGGAACGAATTCCCGCCAAATTTAGGGGATCAAGAGTCTAAAGAGGATCTTGTCCCCAGTCAAGGCAAGGCCCCGACCTCCCCGCCCCCCGAACCTCGACAAATTGTCTCGATTCGATGAACGGAGCGACCAGGGCCTTACGCTCATTTATCGCAGAACTCAGTTACCGCTCGAGTTCAGCGCTTCGGTCAGTGCAGCTTCCACTTCACTGGCGCTTACGCGCAGCGGCTTGTCTGCTTCACGACGACGCTTGCGCTCGCTGTGATATGCCAGGCCGGTACCTGCCGGGATCAGACGACCCACGACAACGTTTTCTTTCAGGCCGCGCAGGTAGTCGCGCTTGCCGGTGACTGCCGCTTCGGTCAGAACACGAGTGGTTTCCTGGAAGGAAGCCGCCGAGATGAACGATTCGGTGGACAACGACGCCTTGGTGATACCCAGCAGAACGCGAGTGTATTTGGAGACGAACTTGTCTTCGCCGCCCAAACGCTCGTTTTCTACCAGTACGTGAGTCAGTTCCATCTGGTCGCCCTTGATGAAACTCGAATCGCCGGATTCAGCGATTTCAACTTTACGCAGCATCTGACGCAGGATGGTCTCGATGTGCTTGTCGTTGATCTTCACGCCTTGCAGACGGTAAACGTCCTGGATCTCGTTGACGATGTACTTGGCCAACGCGCTCACACCCAGCAGACGCAGGATGTCGTGCGGATCGCTTGGACCGTCGGAGATAACTTCGCCGCGGTTTACCTGTTCGCCTTCGAAGACGTTCAGGTGACGCCACTTCGGAATCAGCTCTTCGTACGGATCGGTACCGTCGTTCGGGGTAATAACCAGACGGCGCTTGCCTTTGGTTTCTTTACCGAACGCGATGGTGCCGCTGACTTCAGCGAGAATCGACGCTTCTTTCGGACGACGAGCTTCGAACAAGTCGGCAACACGCGGCAGACCACCGGTGATGTCACGAGTCTTCGAAGTTTCTTGCGGGATACGCGCGATAACATCACCGATCGCGATCTTCGCACCGTCAGCCACACCGACCAGGGCGTTGGCTGGCAGGAAGTACTGAGCGATAACGTCAGTGCCTGGCAGCAACAGATCCTTGCCGTTGTCGTCGACCATCTTCACTGCCGGACGGATTTCTTTGCCCGCAGCTGGACGATCTTTCGCGTCGAGGACTTCAATGTTGGTCATACCGGTCAATTCGTCAGTCTGACGCTTGATCGTGATGCCTTCTTCCATGCCCACGTAGGTCACGGTACCTTTCATTTCGGTAACGATTGGGTGAGTGTGCGGATCCCACTTGGCCACGATTGCGCCAGCGTCGACCTTGTCACCTTCTTTAACCGAAATCACAGCACCGTACGGCAGCTTGTAACGCTCACGCTCACGACCGAAGTCATCAGCGATGGCCAGCTCACCGGAACGGGACACAGCAACCAGGTGACCATCCACTCGCTCAACGTGCTTCAGGTTGTGCAGACGGACGGTACCGCCATTCTTCACCTGAACGCTGTCGGCTGCGGAAGTACGGCTTGCCGCACCACCGATGTGGAACGTACGCATCGTCAGCTGGGTACCCGGCTCACCGATGGACTGGGCAGCGATAACGCCGACCGCTTCACCGATGTTCACCTGGTGACCACGAGCCAAGTCACGGCCATAGCACTTGGCGCAAATGCCATAGCGGGTTTCGCAACTGATCGGCGAACGCACGATCACTTCGTCGATGCTGTTCAGCTCGATGAACTCGACCCACTTCTCGTCTACCAGAGTACCGGCTGGAACGATAACGTCCTCGGTGCCTGGCTTGAATACGTCACGGGCAATAACACGACCCAATACGCGCTCACCCAACGGCTCTACAACGTCACCGCCTTCAATGTGCGGAGTCATCAGCAGACCGTGTTCGGTGCCGCAATCGATCTCGGTTACAACCAGATCCTGCGCCACGTCTACCAGACGACGAGTCAGGTAACCGGAGTTCGCAGTTTTCAACGCGGTATCCGCCAGACCTTTACGAGCACCGTGAGTCGAGATGAAGTACTGAAGTACGCTCAAACCTTCACGGAAGTTCGCAGTAATCGGCGTTTCAATGATGGAACCGTCCGGCTTGGCCATCAGACCACGCATACCGGCCAGCTGACGAATCTGTGCTGCGGAACCCCGCGCACCCGAGTCGGCCATCATGTACATCGAGTTGAACGACTCTTGATCGACTTCAACGCCGTGACGGTCGATAACCTTCTCTTTCGAGAGGTTGGCCATCATCGCCTTGGAAACTTCGTCGTTCGCTTTCGACCAAAGGTCGATCACTTTGTTGTACTTCTCGCCCTGGGTTACCAGGCCGGAGGCGTACTGGCTCTCGATCTCTTTCACTTCGTCGGTGGCTGCACCGATGATGCGGGCTTTCTCGTCCGGGATAACGAAGTCGTTAACACCGATGGAAACGCCGGAGATGGTCGAGTAAGCGAAACCGGTGTACATCAACTGGTCAGCGAAGATCACGGTCTCTTTCAGACCAACCACGCGGTAGCACTGGTTGATCAGCTTGGAGATCGCCTTTTTCTTCATCGGCAGGTTGACGACGTCGTACGACAGACCTTTTGGCACAACCTGGAACAGCAGCGCACGGCCGACAGTGGTGTCGACGATACGGGTACCGCTCACGCTGTTGCCGTCACGGTCGTTGACGGTTTCGTTGATACGAACTTTAACCTTGGCGTGCAGTGCGGCTTCGCCGGCACGGAACACACGGTCAACTTCCTGCAGATCCGCGAATACACGACCTTCGCCTTTGGCGTTGATCGCTTCACGAGTCATGTAGTACAGACCCAATACAACGTCCTGCGACGGAACGATGATTGGCTCACCGTTGGCTGGCGACAGAATGTTGTTGGTCGACATCATCAACGCACGCGCTTCCAACTGGGCTTCCAGTGTCAGCGGTACGTGCACGGCCATTTGGTCGCCGTCGAAGTCGGCGTTGTACGCGGCGCAGACCAGAGGGTGCAGCTGGATAGCCTTACCTTCGATCAGTACCGGTTCAAACGCCTGGATCCCCAGACGGTGAAGGGTCGGTGCACGGTTGAGAAGAACCGGGTGTTCGCGAATCACTTCAGCGAGAACGTCCCAAACCTCTGGCAGTTCGCGCTCGACCATTTTCTTGGCCGCTTTGATGGTGGTCGCGAGACCACGCATTTCGAGCTTGCCGAAAATGAACGGTTTGAACAGCTCGAGAGCCATTTTCTTCGGCAGACCGCACTGATGCAGACGCAGAGTCGGGCCTACGGTAATTACCGAACGACCGGAGTAGTCAACACGCTTACCGAGCAAGTTCTGACGGAAACGACCTTGCTTACCCTTGATCATGTCAGCCAGGGATTTCAGAGGACGCTTGTTCGAACCGGTGATAGCGCGGCCACGACGACCGTTGTCGAGCAGAGCATCGACAGCTTCCTGCAACATACGCTTTTCGTTGCGCACGATGATGTCCGGAGCGGACAGATCCAGCAGGCGCTTCAAACGGTTGTTACGGTTGATCACTCGACGATACAGATCGTTGAGGTCGGAAGTCGCGAAACGACCGCCGTCCAGCGGGACCAGTGGACGCAGATCTGGCGGCAGAACCGGCAGAACGGTCAGCACCATCCACTCTGGCAAGTTGCCGGAACCCTGGAAGGCTTCCATCAACTTCAGACGCTTGGACAGCTTCTTGATCTTGGTTTCAGAGTTGGTTTGCGGAATTTCTTCGCGCAGACGGCCAATCTCGTGTTCCAGGTCGATAGCGTGCAGCAGTTCACGAACAGCTTCAGCACCCATACGGGCGTCGAAGTCGTCACCGAACTCTTCCAGCGCTTCGAAGTACTGCTCGTCATTCAGCAGCTGACCTTTTTCAAGGGTGGTCATGCCTGGATCGATAACGACATAGCTCTCGAAGTAGAGAACGCGTTCGATATCACGCAGGGTCATGTCCATCAGCAAGCCGATACGGGACGGCAGCGATTTCAGGAACCAGATGTGGGCAACCGGCGAAGCCAGTTCGATGTGCGCCATGCGCTCACGACGAACCTTGGCCAGTGCAACTTCAACGCCGCACTTCTCGCAGATCACACCACGGTGCTTCAAGCGCTTGTACTTACCGCACAGGCACTCGTAATCCTTTACCGGGCCAAAGATCTTGGCGCAGAACAGGCCATCACGTTCAGGTTTGAACGTACGGTAGTTGATGGTTTCCGGCTTTTTAACTTCACCGAACGACCATGAGCGGATCATCTCAGGCGAGGCCAATCCGATACGGATGGCGTCGAACTCTTCGACTTGACCCTGGTTTTTCAGCAAATTCAGTAGGTCTTTCAAGGCCTTTCCTCCTGGCGGAGCAGAGAGCGGGCAATCCTGCCCCGCTCTCGATTCGCGTCACGTGTTATTCGGTTTCCAGATCGATATCGATGCCGAGGGAACGAATTTCCTTGATCAACACGTTGAAGGACTCGGGCATGCCCGGCTCCATACGGTGATCGCCATCCACGATGTTTTTGTACATCTTGGTACGGCCGTTCACATCGTCCGACTTCACTGTGAGCATTTCTTGCAGAGTGTAAGCAGCACCGTATGCTTCCAGTGCCCAGACCTCCATCTCCCCGAAACGCTGACCACCGAACTGTGCCTTACCACCCAGCGGCTGCTGGGTAACCAGGCTGTACGAACCGGTAGAACGCGCGTGCATCTTGTCGTCTACCAAGTGGTTCAGCTTCAGCATGTACATGTAGCCAACGGTAACTGGACGCTCGAACTTGTTGCCGGTACGGCCGTCAGTCAGCTGCATCTGGCCGCTTTCCGGCAGGTCTGCCAGTTTCAGCATGGCCTTGATTTCGCTTTCCTTGGCGCCGTCGAACACTGGAGTGGCCATTGGAACACCGCCACGCAGGTTCTTCGCCAGATCCAGGATTTCCTGATCGGAGAAGCTGTCCAGATCTTCGTTACGACCGCCGATCTGGTTGTAGATCTCGTCCAGGAAGGTACGCAGTTCAGCGACTTTACGCTGCTCTTCGATCATCCGGTTGATCTTCTCGCCCAGACCCTTGGCTGCGAGGCCCAGGTGGGTTTCAAGGATCTGACCAACGTTCATACGCGAAGGTACGCCCAGTGGGTTGAGGACGACGTCGACCGGGGTGCCATTGGCATCGTGCGGCATGTCTTCAACCGGCATGATCACGGAGACCACACCTTTGTTACCGTGACGACCGGCCATCTTGTCGCCCGGCTGGATGCGACGACGGATTGCCAGGTAAACCTTGACGATTTTCAGCACGCCTGGAGCCAGGTCATCGCCCTGCTGCAGTTTGCGCTTCTTGTCTTCGAACTTGTCGTCCAGCAGACGGCGGCGATCAACGATGTAGGCCTGAGCCTTCTCGAGCTGCTCGTTCAGAGCATCTTCAGCCATGCGCAGTTTGAACCACTGACCATGCTCAAGACCGTCGAGCACTTCGTCGGTGATGTCCTGACCTTTCTTCAGACCTGCGCCGCCTTCAGCCTTGTGGCCTACCAGAGCGGAACGCAGACGTTCGAAGGTCGCCCCCTCAACGATACGGAACTCTTCGTTCAGATCCTTGCGGATCTCGTCGAGTTGAGTCTTCTCGATCGACAGTGCACGAGCATCACGCTCAACGCCGTCGCGGGTGAAGACCTGTACGTCGATAACAGTACCTTTGGTACCGGTAGGTACGCGCAGGGAAGTGTCTTTAACGTCGCTGGCTTTTTCACCGAAGATTGCACGCAGCAGTTTTTCTTCCGGAGTCAGTTGGGTCTCGCCTTTCGGAGTGACCTTACCGACCAGGATGTCGCCTGCGCCAACTTCAGCACCTACGTAAACGATACCGGCTTCGTCCAGTTTGTTCAGTGCAGCTTCACCCACGTTAGGGATGTCCGCAGTGATCTCTTCAGGCCCAAGCTTGGTGTCACGGGCCACACAGGTCAGTTCCTGAATGTGGATCGTGGTGAAGCGGTCTTCTTGAACAACACGCTCGGACAGGCAGATGGAGTCTTCGAAGTTGAAGCCGTTCCATGCCATGAACGCGATGCGCATGTTCTGACCCAGTGCCAGTTCACCCATGTCGGTGGACGGGCCGTCGGCCATGATGTCGCTACGCTGAACACGATCACCCTTGCTCACCAGCGGACGCTGGTTGATGCAGGTGTTCTGGTTCGAGCGGGTGTATTTGGTCAGGTTGTAGATGTCGACACCAGCTTCGCCGGTTTCAACTTCGTCATCAGCAACACGAACCACGATACGGCTGGCGTCGACGGAATCGATCACGCCGCCACGACGAGCCACGACGCAAACGCCGGAGTCACGGGCTACGTTACGCTCCATGCCAGTACCTACCAGCGGCTTGTCAGCGCGCAGGGTTGGTACAGCTTGACGCTGCATGTTCGAACCCATCAACGCACGGTTGGCGTCGTCGTGCTCGAGGAACGGAATCAGCGACGCTGCAACCGAAACTACCTGTTTCGGCGAAACGTCCATCAAGGTGACTTCTTCAGGCGCCTTAACGGTGAATTCGTTCAGGTGACGTACGGCTACCAGTTCGTCGATCAGGACTTTCTGGTCGTTCATGGTCGCCGAAGCCTGCGCGATCACGTGATCGGCTTCTTCAATAGCGGACAGGAACACGATCTCGTCGGTGACCACACCCTCTTTCACCACGCGGTACGGGCTTTCCAGGAAGCCGTACTGGTTGGTGCGAGCGTACGCAGCCAGGGAGTTGATCAGACCGATGTTCGGACCTTCCGGCGTTTCAATCGGGCAAACACGACCGTAGTGAGTCGGGTGTACGTCACGAACTTCAAAGCCTGCGCGCTCACGAGTCAGACCGCCAGGGCCGAGTGCAGAGACACGACGCTTGTGGGTGATCTCGGACAGCGGGTTGTTCTGGTCCATGAACTGCGAGAGCTGGCTGGAACCGAAGAACTCTTTCACCGCCGCAGCCACTGGCTTGGCATTGATCAGGTCTTGCGGCATCAGGCCTTCGCTTTCAGCCATCGACAGACGCTCTTTGACCGCACGCTCAACACGTACCAGGCCAACGCGGAACTGGTTCTCGGCCATTTCGCCTACGCAGCGAACACGACGGTTACCCAGGTGGTCGATGTCATCGACGATGCCTTTACCGTTACGGATGTCGACCAGAGTCTTCAGTACCGCGACGATGTCTTCCTTGCACAGCACGCCCGAACCTTCGATCTCGGTACGACCGATACGACGGTTGAACTTCATCCGGCCGACCGCAGACAGGTCATAGCGCTCAGGGCTGAAGAACAGGTTGTTGAACAGGGTTTCGGCAGCGTCTTTGGTTGGCGGCTCGCCTGGACGCATCATGCGATAGATCTCGACCAGCGCTTCCAATTGGTTGCTGGTGGAGTCAATCTTCAGCGTGTCAGAAACGAACGGACCGCAGTCGATGTCGTTGGTGTACAGAGTCTCGATGCGAACAACGCCGGATTTGGCAATTTTTGCCAGGACTTCGGTGTTCAGTTCGGTGTTGCACTCTGCCAGGATTTCGCCGGTAGCCGGGTGCACGATGACCTTGGCGGTAGTACGACCGAGGACGTAGTCCAGGGGTACTTCCAGAGTCTTGATGCCGGCTTTTTCGATCTGGTTGATGTGGCGCGCGGTAATACGGCGGCCCGCCTCAACAATCACCTTGCCCTTCTCGTCCTGAATGTCCAGAACCGCAATTTCACCACGCAGACGCGAAGCAATCAGTTCCAGGCTGAGGGTTTCGCCGCTCAGGTGGAAAACGTTGGTGGTGTAGAAAGCGTCCAGCACTTCTTCAGTGGTATAGCCGAGCGCGCGCAGCAGTACCGATGCCGGCAGCTTGCGGCGACGGTCAATACGCACGAACACGCAGTCTTTCGGGTCGAACTCGAAGTCCAGCCACGAACCGCGGTAAGGAATGATGCGCGCGGAGTACAGCAGTTTGCCGGAGCTATGCGTCTTGCCGCGGTCGTGGTCGAAGAACACGCCCGGGGAACGGTGCAGCTGGGAAACGATTACACGCTCGGTACCATTGATTACAAAGGTACCGTTCTCAGTCATCAGGGGGATTTCACCCATGTAGACTTCTTGCTCTTTGATGTCCTTGATCGCTTTGTTCGACGATTCTTTGTCGAAAATGATCAGGCGCACTTTTACCCGCAAAGGTACGGCGAAAGTTACACCGCGCAATACGCATTCTTTGACATCAAATGCCGGTTCGCCCAAGCGATAACCGACGTACTCCAGCGCAGCATTGCCGGAGTAGCTGATGATCGGGAAAACGGATTTGAAGGCCGCATGCAGGCCCACGTCGCGGAACTGATCTTTAGTCGCTCCCGCTTGCAAGAATTCACGATACGAATCCAGCTGGATGGCCAGGAGGTAAGGCACATCCATGACGTCCGGCAACTTGCTAAAGTCCTTGCGGATACGTTTTTTCTCAGTATATGAGTAAGCCATCAGCGTTCCCCAGCTTGGTCACCTGCTTGTTTGGCCCCTCCCGACGGGAGCAGCCAGAAAATCGTGCAAACCCCATGGTTTGCGCCACCGCATCGGGTGGTTACAGCGCCTTTATCAGCACCGACCCAGTCGGCTGCCAATAACGGAAAAAGGCCGGTGGCAAGAGCCACCAGCCATCAGCCTGTCGCTTGACGCTCGGGCTGGAGGAGCAAAGTCGATACTTATTTCAGCTCGACTTTAGCGCCTGCTTCTTCCAGCTTCTTCTTAGCGTCTTCAGCCGCTTCTTTCGAAACGCCTTCAGCTACAACCTGAGGAGCGCCGTCTACTTTCTCTTTGGCTTCTTTCAGGCCCAGACCAGTCAGTTCACGAACTGCCTTGATCACGTTAACCTTCTTCTCGCCAGCTTCCAGCAGAACAACGTTGAACTCGGTTTGCTCTTCAACAACAGCGGCAGCAGCAGCTGGACCAGCAGAAGCAGCGGCAGCGGATACGCCGAACTTCTCTTCCATTGCCTTGATCAGCTCAACGATTTCCAGAACCGATTTTTCGCCGATTGCGTCGATGATTTGTTCGTTAGTCAGAGACATGACTTATTTCCTGAATTGGGGGATAGCCTGGAGGCCATCGAAATAAACAAAAATACGCGAGAGAGGAAACGCTCAGCCTCAGGCTGCAGCAGCTTCTTTCTGGTCGCGAAGTGCCGCCAGAGTACGAGCCAATTTGCTGGTAGCGCCTTGAATCACGCTCATCAGCTGGGAAATTGCTTCGTCACGGGTCGGCAGGCTTGCCAGAACGTCGATCTGATTAGCTGCGAGGAACTTGCCCTCGAACGCAGCTGCCTTGATCTCGAACTTGTCCTGACCTTTAGCGAACTCTTTGAACAGACGAGCAGCAGCGCCCGGGTGTTCGTTGGAGAATGCGATCAAGGTCGGGCCGGTGAACACGTCGTTGAGAACACTGTATTCAGTGTCAGCAACAGCGCGCTTGAGCAGGGTGTTACGTACAACACGTACGTAAACGCCAGCTTCACGAGCCTCTTTACGGAGTCCGGTCATTGCGCCTACTGTTACGCCACGGGCATCAACCACGACAGCGGACAGAGCGACTTTGGCAGCCTCGTTGACTTCAGCGACGATGGCCTTCTTGTCTTCGAGATTAATTGCCACGGGTTTAACTCCTGCTTGTTACCGTTTCATTCGATCGAAACCGAATGTCGTTTTGGTGTCTGATTCGGTAAGGAACCGGGAGCACCATCTGCGTAGGCTGGTGGTTTAAGACTTGCGTCGCCTACGGTCTTGGATAGCCCCCGCCAGGCAGGGACCCCAATATTTCAACTGGCGCGAATAGTCGCGCCAATTTTTGTCTTAAGCGTCCAGCGAGCTCTGGTCGATAACCAGACCTGGGCCCATAGTGGTGCTCAGGGTAACGCGCTTGACGTAGATACCTTTCGAGGAAGCTGGCTTGATACGCTTCAGATCAGCGATCAGGGCTTCAACGTTTTCCTTCAGCTTGACGGCATCGAAGCCCATCTTGCCAACGGAAGTGTGAATGATGCCGTTTTTGTCGGTGCGATAACGAACCTGACCAGCTTTAGCATTCTTGACCGCAGTCGCTACATCTGGAGTTACGGTACCAACCTTAGGGTTAGGCATCAGACCGCGCGGACCAAGGATCTGGCCCAGTTGACCTACAACGCGCATGGCATCCGGGGATGCGATCACTACGTCATAGTTCAGGTCGCCGCCTTTCATTTCGGCAGCCAGGTCGTCCATACCTACACGGTCAGCGCCGGCAGCCAGAGCGGCCTCGGCAGCTGGACCCTGGGTGAACACAGCAACGCGAACAGTCTTGCCAGTGCCGTGTGGCAGCACAGTAGCGCTACGAACAACCTGGTCGGATTTACGCGGGTCTACACCCAGGTTCACAGCAACGTCAAACGACTCGCTGAACTTGACAGTCGACAGCTCGGCCAACAGGGCAGCGGCGTCTACAATGTTGTAGGCCTTGCCTGCTTCGATTTTGCCGGCGATAGCCTTTTGACGCTTGGTCAGCTTAGCCATTACACACCCTCCACGTTAAGGCCCATGCTACGAGCAGAACCGGCGATAGTACGCACGGCTGCATCCATATCAGCTGCAGTCAGATCCGCGTTTTTGGTTTTCGCGATTTCTTCCAGCTGAGCACGGGTAACAGTGCCAACCTTAACGGTGTTCGGACGAGCGGAACCGCTGGTCAGACCGGCCGCTTTCTTCAGCAGAACCGAAGCAGGGGTGGATTTTGTTTCAAAAGTGAAGCTACGGTCGCTGTAGACAGTGATGATCACTGGAGTCGGCAGACCTGCTTCAAGACCCTGAGTACGGGCATTGAAAGCCTTGCAGAATTCCATGATGTTCACGCCGTGTTGACCCAGAGCAGGACCAACAGGTGGGCTTGGGTTAGCCTGAGCGGCCTTCACTTGCAGCTTGATGTAAGCGGTAATTTTTTTGGCCATGAGGCACTCCAATTACGGGTTCGATCGCCTCGAAAGGCTCCCCGGTTACTTGCGCGTTTATCCCAGTGACGACAAAACCCCACAGCCTAGGGCTGCGGGGTTGGGATGCTTGTTCAGCTAGACCTTTTCGACCTGACTGAACTCCAACTCTACCGGGGTAGAGCGACCGAAAATAAGCACAGCCACTTGGATCCGGCTCTTTTCGTAATTAACCTCTTCAACAACGCCATTGAAATCAGCAAATGGACCGTCATTGACTCGCACCGTTTCACCTGGCTCAAAGAGAGTCTTCGGCTTCGGCTTGTCGCTACCATCAGCGACACGACGCAGAATTGCTTCTGCCTCTTTATCGGTGATTGGCGCAGGCTTATCAGCGGTACCGCCAATGAAACCCATCACCCGAGGAGTATCCTTGACCAAGTGCCAAGTACCCTCGTTCATATCCATCTGAACCAGCACGTAGCCTGGAAAGAACTTACGCTCGCTTTTGCGCTTCTGGCCGTTACGCATTTCAACCACTTCTTCAGTGGGAACCAGAATCTCGCCGAAGCCATCTTCCATGCCAGCCAGCTTTACGCGCTCGACCAGCGAGCGCATCACATGCTTCTCGTAACCCGAGTAAGCATGCACAACATACCAACGCTTAGCCACGGGACACCCTTAGCCGACAATCAAGGAAACAAGCCAGCCGAGCAGGGAGTCAAGACCCCACAACAGCAACGCCATAACAAGAACAACAGCCACCACAATAAGGGTGGTCTGCGTGGTTTCTTGGCGAGTTGGCCAAACGACTTTACGAATCTCGGTGCGAGCTTCCTTAACCAGTACAAAGAAAGACTTGCCCTTCGCAGTCTGCAGGCCTACAAAGGCAGCTACAGCAGCAATGACAAGCAAGGCGAGTACACGGTACAGGATCGGCGAAGCAGAGTAATACTGATTGCCAACAACGCCAACAACCACCAAAGCGACAACTACAAGCCACTTGAGCAGATCGAAGCGAGAGCCTTGAGCTTCAGCTTTAGGAGTCATCTTTGAAGATCCTGTGAAAAGAAAGCCAGACACACCAAGTGAATCTGGCAGGTCAGGAGGGAATCGAACCCCCAACCTACGGTTTTGGAGACCGTCGCTCTGCCAATTGAGCTACTGACCTAAAACAAAATCAGGCCGACCATTATGCCGGCCCGAAAAATACATTACAACTACTTACTCGATGATTTTAGCTACGACACCGGCGCCGACGGTACGACCGCCTTCACGGATAGCGAAGCGCAGACCGTCTTCCATTGCGATGGTTTTGATCAGGGTA
>NZ_AKJR01000229.1:0-13497 GCF_000282235.1 Pseudomonas sp. GM24
CAAGGTTTCTGCGAATTCCTGCGATATCCAGTAAACTGCCGCACGTTTTTCTTCAAGTAGTGTTTTCCCATGCAAATTGCTCTGGCACCCATGGAGGGGTTGGTCGACGACATTCTCCGCGACGTGCTGACCCGCGTTGGCGGCATCGACTGGTGCGTGACCGAATTCATTCGCGTCAACGACCAGTTGCTCACTCCAGCCTACTTTCACAAGTTCGGCCCTGAGCTGCTCAATGGCGCGCGTACCGCATCCGGCGTGCCATTGCGCGTGCAATTGCTCGGCTCCGATCCTGTATGCCTGGCGGAAAACGCTGCACTGGCCTGCGAACTCGGCTCCGAAGTGATCGACCTCAACTTCGGCTGCCCGGCCAAGACTGTGAACAAATCCCGGGGCGGCGCCGTGCTGCTCAAAGAGCCGGAATTGCTTAACCAGATCGTCGAGCACGTGCGCCGCGCCGTACCCGCGCACATTCCCGTGACCGCGAAAATGCGCCTGGGCTTCGACAGCCCCGACGGTTCGCTGGTCTGCGCCACGGCATTGGCTGAGGGCGGCGCCGAGCACATTGTGGTTCACGCCCGTACGAAAATGGACGGCTACAAACCGCCCGCACATTGGGAGTGGATTCCACGCGTACAAGACGTGGTCAAAGTCCCGGTGTTCGCCAACGGCGATATCTGGAGCGTCGAGGACTGGCGTCGTTGCCGCGAAATCAGTGGCGTGGAAGACATCATGCTCGGCCGCGGACTGGTGTCGCGTCCGGATCTGGCCAGGCAAATCGCTGCCGCCCGCGCTGGCGAAGAAGTGGTCGAGATGACCTGGGCCGAGCTGATGCCGCTGATCCAGGACTTCTGGCTGCAAGCCAAAGCGCAGATGACTGCACGTCAGTCGCCGGGCCGTTTGAAGCAATGGCTGGCCATGCTGACGCGCAATTATCCCGAGGCCACTGAACTGTTTACCGTGCTGCGTCGTGAAACTGAGCCGGATCATGTCTCGCGTTTACTCGGTCTGCCGGTTGCCGAAGCGGCCTGAAAAAAATCTGCAAATAATCTCTTGAAATCATTTCAGTGGTCCCTATTTAAGGGTTACGCGATGCCGAATTCGGGTCGCGGAGTCAAAAAACCTTGCTGATTGTTTTCAGGAGATTTGAACCATGAGTACTGCATTTTCCCTCGCACCACTGTTCCGTTCCTCGGTGGGTTTCGACCGTTTCAACGACCTGTTCGAAACCGCTCTGCGCAACGAGCCGGGCAGCAGCTATCCACCTTACAACGTGGAAAAACACGGTGATGACCAGTACCGTATCGTCGTTGCGGCGGCCGGTTTCCAGGAAGAAGACCTGGAACTGCAAGTCGAAAAAGGTGTGCTGACCATCAGTGGCGGCAAGCGTGATGCCAATGAAGGCGTGACCTTCCTGCATCAGGGCATTGCCCAGCGTGCTTTCAAGCTGTCCTTCCGCCTGGCCGATCACATCGAGATCAAGGCTGCGGATCTGAGCAATGGTCTGCTGAGCATCGACCT
This sequence comes from Pseudomonas sp. GM24, assembly GCF_000282235.1. Lineage (NCBI taxonomy): Bacteria > Pseudomonadati > Pseudomonadota > Gammaproteobacteria > Pseudomonadales > Pseudomonadaceae > Pseudomonas > Pseudomonas sp. GM24. Next base: position 1,519 of record NZ_AKJR01000229.1, read on the forward strand.
GTTGCGCGTGATCCCGGAAGAGGCGAAAGCCAAACGCATCCCGATCAACGGGACGCAGAAGCCGGCGTTGCAGCACTGAGTCACGTGCCGCAACACAATCGTCTGAACGGACGATGAGCCGCTGAATGAAGGCCCCGCTACGTCGGGGCCTTTTTTGTGGGCGAAAGAAAACCGTTGTTCGACTTTGCCGCTGGCGGCGGTTTCTCTACAATCCGCGGCAGTTTTGCCGACCCCCATTCCTCACCGGTCGGCCTGGAGCCTTTTTTCATGGACGATATTCAACAGCGCTGGCTGTGCGCTTTGTCTGCGCCAATGGCGGCGATCAATACCGGCGCCAGCTACGACGACCCGGCCTTCTGCAACGATCGCTACATCGACCTGAAAGACAGCTGGGGTATCGACGACCGTGGGCAATTGTTCGACATGCTCGAACGGATGACCGACGACGGCCATGCCAAGCACCTCAGCGCGGCCTATTTGGCTTGGCAGCGTTGTCTGCCAAGTGAATGGCAGGCCTTGCTTGAAGATCTCACTCCCCGCGAACGCATCCTGCATGAGTTTGCCAGTCGCACGTTCGGCAGTTGTGGGCCGGGCGGGATTTTGTCCTGGGACTATGGCCGCATGGGCTTTCTCTTGCGTTGCGCGGTGCGCAATCAGTGGATCGATCTGGACGAAAGCAACTGGCTGCACAGTCGTTTGGCCCTCAGAGCGCAATTTCACTACGGCAGCTGGATGGCTTACTTCGATGGCTTTGTGGTGGGCCGGACGTTTTGGTCGTGCCTGAGCGCCAGCGACGATGAGCTTGCGCGTGAGCTGGATCGACAAGGCGCCAACGCCCTTAACGTGCGGATTGCCCGCGGTCTTGCCGAGAACATCCCTCAGTTCCTTGCTGATTTGCCGTGGCACATGGAAATTGATTTGCCGCCGCGCCCGGCATCGCTCAAGGAGTTCGACTGGTCATGAGTTGCTGGATCCGCTTGGGCATCGAGCCTACTAACGACGAAAACCTGATTCGCAACGCCTACCGCGCACGTTTGCCGGCGCATCACCCGGAGACCGATCCGCAAGGGTTTCAGGCGCTGCGCATGGCCTACGAAAACGCCCTGCGTCTGGCGCGTGAAGATGAGGAAGAAGAGCCCGAGGACGAGTACGAGTCCCAAGCCTCAGAACAGACTGTCGTTGAGGTCCCTCCAGTATTCGGGGAGTTCTGCGAGCTGCTGGATGATCCCGCGCGCCGGTTCAATTTCGCCGCGTGGCAGGTGTTTGTCCGGGGGCTGGATGAGCTGTCACTGGACGTACTCGATGAACTCAGTTGGGGGCTTTACCACCGGCTGGCCGACGCCGGCCCGTTGTCGTACCGTTGCGCGAATCTGTTGGCCAAACGTATGGCCTGGGATCAGCAGTTGCTGGATCTTGCGTTCGACGACGCCCATCAGGTCGAATCCTTTCTACAGCGAATCGCAACGCCTGACCCGTTCGACACGGATCTGATGGGAACTTGGTCAGAGGCTGCACAGACCGAATCGCTGTGGTACGCCCGTAGCCTCGATTTCATCTTCACCCAGCGCCCACTCCATGAGTTCGCCGACTTCGCCAGTCAGCACACCTGTCTGCCGTTGCCGAATGATGCCGCGTTCCTCAAGCGCCTGTTGGTGCAGTTCACTCAGGCAGGTATTGGCGGGCCGACGTTTTTGCAGTGCTGTATCGAACAGCAGCTTGCCGCACCGGATGATGTCGACTGGCTTTACCTGTTGGCGTGCCAGAACAGTCTGCTGGGGCGAGACGATCAGGCATTGCCGTGCTGGATCCGGCTGTGGAACGAGCATCGCCATCCGATGGCGGAAAGTCGTCTGCTGGAGCTGTGTGCCAAGCGACAGCCGACTTTTCTGCCTCTGCTGATTCAGGCATTCGATCGCCTGCAGGGTATTTCGGACTGGCCAAAGGATCTTGGCGATGATGGCCAGGAGTATGGCTGTCCGTCACAACACCCCGAGACGCTGAACCGTTGGCTGGGTGTCGGACGGTTGAAGCTTGAGAGCCTTGCGCAAAGCTTTGTCGATTGGCGCATGAGCGGTGATGAACTGCCATTGCTCGCGCAATTGCTCGGCGAAAATGCCGACAGCCGATTGCTGCATCTGTACCGCCACGCCTGGGCGTTGCATCGGGGTGATTCGGCGTTGTTGCAGCAGATTGTGGATGCACCGCTGCCGATCGATGCCCTCGAAAGCTTGGTGATGAGCGGATTCAAATATCAGGCCGCGCAACATCTGCGTTGGCTGGGCGGGGCACCGATTGCGCTGGCCATGAGCGCGTTCAGCGACGCGAATTCGGTTTCGCAGGCATTGCCGCAGGTACTGACGGAGGGCGAGCCGCACAAGGTCTGTCGTTTGTGGTTGCGTCGCTTGCGGCCTTACAGCGACGCTGCGCTGGAACGACTGGCAGACGCGTTCACGCTGGCCGCGGTCAAAGATGATTGCGACTTGTCCGAACTCGACTTGATTCTCCAGTTGAATCGCCGCGGGATCCCGTTGCCGCCGGTCGGGCTGGGTGAAGCCACTTGGGAGTGGCACGCGCAGACCCTGTTTTTGCTGGCATTGCTGGAACAACCCGAACGCTGGCTGCAGATGATTGACGCGCAGTGCGTGGAGCGCCTGCCTTTCAATCCGGCCCATCCGTTGAGTCGTCTGCAACCGTTGTTGCGGCGCTTGCTGCGCGAGCAAGGCAGTTGCGATGGTTTGCTCGGATGGCTGCAAGGCAATGACCCGGTGCACGGTTTGTTGGTGCAACAATTGTTCAGCGTGCAGCAGGCACTCGACAGCGTGCGGTTGCCGGCCAATAGCCTGCTTTACACCTGTCTCGAAAGTGATCGTGCTGCCTGCGGCGACGATTTGCTGGGTTTGATGATGTTCTGGGGCGTGCTCTATCACGATCCGAGCCTGAGTGCCGAGCAGCATCGCGCATTGTTGCAATCGATCGCGGCGATCAGTTGTGAAGACGATTGGTTCGAAGGCTTCCGCGACGGTTTGATCAAAGGCGAACCGGTGTGGCCGCCGCGCAAAGTGCTGACCGATTTTGGTGTCGACAAACTGCTGGCGTATGAAGCGCTGGATGCGCTCAAGGGCTTGATTCGCTATGGCGCTGCCGGGGTGCCGAAAACGCGCGTCCTGCGCCAACTGCAACAGGGCAAGGACGATGTGCAGAACAGCATCGGGCTGCGCCTGGCCTTGTGCGCATTATTGTCCTGGTCGGAACGATTGCTGCTGGCGAAAAGCGATGTTCAGCCGGTACCGGCGACAGCGATCTGGCGTCTGGGATCGCGGTTGGGGCGTAAGGCTTTTATCGCTCAGGTCTTGGCCTGCGTGGTGATTGCGCCGGTGGCAGGGCTGATCAGTGGCACTACGGGCGCAGGCATTCTTATCCTGCTATTGGCCGTGCTGCTGGTGTTCGGCGCCATTCTGCGTCGATTGCACGACATGGGCCGGGGCATTCCGACGTTGCTGATCTTCATGGCGCTGACACCGGTTCTGCCATTCCTGCCTTTGGTGCTGTTCGGCTTTCCCGGTGACAAGTTGCCCAACCGCTATGGTGTGCCGCCGGACAGCGGTGATTCCGAAATGCTGTCCGGCGGCTTGCAGGCTGCCTTGCGGCGGCTCAACGGTTAGAGACGCAGTTGATCCAGCGCCTTGTTCAGCTCTGAGCGATGGCTGGCAATCTCCGAGGGTTGCTGGCCGGCGAGCACGGTAGTGAAGTTGTGCAGCCATTCGGCAATGTGCTCGCGTTGCGTGCCGAGGCTTTGCATCCATGCTCGCTCCAGACGGGCGAGCAACGTGCGGTTGGGCAGCGCGTCGCGTGGATGGACTTTCAGGGTCGACAGCCGGTTGTGGCTGTCTCGGCGTGCTTGCTCATCCAGACCCGTGGGGCTGCGGTCGATGCTGTGACTGTGACGCTCGCCGGTTTCGAGCAGGGTGACGTCGACTTCGAGCAGACCGTTGATGTCATAACTGAAGCGCACGTCCAGTTCCTGGATGTGTTCAGTGGGCGTCAACGTGACATCGAAAGCATCAATCAGAATGTTGTCGCAAACCCACGGCCGCTCACCCTGATAGACGGCGATGCGCAGCAGCGATTGCTTGGGCTGGGTGGTGTAATAACGCTCCACCCTTGACGTCGGAATGATGGTGTTACGTTCGATGATGGGCGAGAAGGCACCTTTGATGTCTTCTCCACGCATGGTCGCAATCCCCAGCGTATACGGGCAGACATCCGTCAGAATCAACTCTTCAACCGCCCCGTCACGCGCCTTGCACGCCGCTTGCGTCGCCGCCCCCAGCGCAACAATCGTGTCCGGATCAAGATGCCGGTACGGCAGGCGTCCGAACAGCGTGGCGACCATTTGCTGCACCGCCGGCATGCGCGTGGCGCCGCCGACCAGCACCAGACTGTCGAGGTCACGGGGCTTGAGGCGAGCGTCGCGCAGGGCTTGTTCGATCGGCGCGCGCAAACGCGCCAGCAACGGTTCCCAGATCTTTACTGCGGCGGCTTCGTCCAATGACCATTCGAAGGTCTTGTCGGCGTGGCGCCAGCTCAGGTGTTGAGTGCCTTCGCCGAGTTTGCATTTGAGCTGCTCAAGGGCATCACCGAGGCTGGCCATGCTTTGCGCATCGACCATGGCCGGGGTCAGTTGCCAGTGTTTCAGGCAGGCCTGCAACAGGGCGGCGGTGAAGTCTTCGCCGCCGAGAAAGTTGTCGCCCGTGGAGGCGTGCACTTCGATCAGTGGCAACGCGTATTCCAGCACCGTGACGTCGAAAGTACCGCCGCCCAGATCGAAGATCAGCGTGCGTTCGAATTTCTGTTCATGCAGCCCGTAAGCCATCGCCGCAGCGGTCGGCTCGTTGATCAGGCGTGTCACCGAGAGCCCGGCCAGTTCGGCGGCAAACAGCGTGCGTTTGCGTTGCTCGTCACTGAAATACGCCGGCACGGAAATTACCGCTTCCGACACCGGGTGGCCGAGAAAGGCTTCGGCGTCCTGCTTGAGCGAACCGAGGACCAGCGCCGACAATTCTTCCGGGCTGAACTGACGTGCACCGAGCTGGACGCGTTTATCGCTGCCCATAAAACGCTTGAACGCTGCAGCGCTGCGCTCCGGGTGCGTGGTCAGGCGGGCGCGGGCGGCTTTGCCGACCAGAATGGTGTCGTCTTCATCGAGGCTGACCACCGAGGGCGTCAGCACATCGCCCAGAGCGTTGGGAATCAGTCGGGCCTGACCGTCCTGCCAGACGGCGATCAGACTGTTGGTGGTGCCAAGGTCGATGCCCAGCAGAGCCGGGCGGAGGAGGGTTGCATCCTGCATGAAAGATCTCGAAACGGCGCAAAAAACGCGACCCTACAGGTTGCCGCAAACCGTGGCAATTGCGCGTCTGTTGCAACGTGCACCGGTTATGGCAGGAGCTTTTTCAGATCCTCCAGTGCAACCGGTCGACTGTGCAGATAACCCTGATACAAATGGCAGCCCAAGCCTTGCAGGAACGCCAGTTGTTCCGGGGTTTCCACGCCCTCGGCAATCACCTCCAGCTCCAGACTGCGCGCCATGGCGACGATCGCGCGGATAATCTCGGCATCGTTCGGATCGGTCGTCGCATCGCGGATAAACGACTGATCGATTTTCAGTGTGTCCACTGGTAGCCGCTTGAGGTAAGTCAGCGACGAATAACCGGTGCCGAAGTCATCCATGGCGAAGCTCACACCGAGTTTTTTCAGCCGGCGCATTTTGCTGATGGTGTCTTCCAGATTCTGGATGACGATGCCTTCGGTGATTTCCAGTTTCAGCAGCGAGCAGGGCAGGCCGTGGCTGCTCATGCTGTGTTCGATGCGCTCGACGAAGTCATTCTGACGGAACTGTCGTGGGCTGATGTTCACGCACAGGCTGAAACTCAGCGGGTCGACCCGTTTCTGCGCGATCAGTTGTTTGAAGGCATTGCAGGCCTCATCCAGAATCCAGGTGCCGACTTCGAGAATCAGGCCGCTGTCTTCCAGTACTTTGATGAACTCGGTGGGTGACTGCGCGCCCAGTTCCGGGTGATTCCAGCGCACCAGGGCTTCGGCGCCGATGATGCGGTTGTCGCGGGCATCGACCTGCGGCTGAAAGTGCACGTTGAATTCACCGCGCGACAGCGCCAGGCGCAGGTCGGTCTCCATGCGCAGCCGCTCGCTGGCGGCTTTCTGCATGGTGTTGTGATACATCTGCGTGGTGTTACGCCCGGAATCCTTGGCCCGGTACAGAGCAATGTCGGCGCGTTTGAGCAGATCGGTCGGCGTCGAGCCATGATCGGGAATCAGCGCCACGCCGATGCTCGGCGTCACTTGCAGGCGCTGGCCGTCGAGGAACATCGGTTCCGAGAGCAATTCGCGCAGGGTGTCGGCCAGATTGCGCACTTGCGTGCTGACTTCGTTGCGCGAGCCTTCGAGACCGCTGAGCAGCACGACAAATTCGTCGCCGCCGAGGCGTGCGACCGTGTCTTCCATGCGCACACTGGCTTCGAGCCGCGCGGTGATGATCTTCAGCACCGTGTCGCCGACCGGATGGCCGAGGGAGTCATTGATGTGCTTGAAGTGATCGAGATCGAGAAACAGCAACGCGCCGCGCAGGTTGTGACGCTTGAGCAGGGCGATCTGCTGGCTCAGGCGATCCATCAGCAAGGCGCGGTTGGGCAGGTTGGTCAGCGGGTCGTGATAGGCCAGATGGCGAATTTGCGCTTCGGCGTTTTTCAACAGGCTGACGTCGCGCGCGGTCAGCAGCAGGCACGCCGTTTCATTGAGGGTGATTGGCTCGACCGAGACTTCCACCGTCAGCATCTCCCCGCGCTTGTTGCGCCCGAGCATTTCCTGATGGTGCACGCGACCCTTGATCTGCAACTCTGCGAGTAATGCCGAGCGCTGTTTTTCCTCAGCCCAAATCCCGACCTGATAAACCGTTTTGCCCACGACTTCTTCAGCGCGATAGCCAGTGAGACGGCAAAAACCGTCGTTGACCTCCAGATAACGCCCGGTGTCGCGCTCGGTGATGGTGATCGCGTCGGGGCTGGAGTGAAAGGCCTTGGCGAATTTCTCTTCACTGGCTTTCAGCGCCGCTTCCGAACGCTGTTGTTGGGTGATGTCACGCAGGGTGGTGACGATGCACGGTTGATCGCCGACGCTGATCTGCCGGCTGGAAATCACGCAGGTCAGTGATTGGCCATCCTTGTGCTGAACGATGATTGCGACGTTGCTCAGGCCCTGTTCGCGAATCACTCGTTCGATGCGTTGCAGGCTTTTCGCCGAGGCGTCCCACAGGCCGATTTCTTCGGCGGTGTGGCCGATGACGTCGGCGGCGCTCCAGCCGAACGTCTGGGTAAAGCTGTTATTGATTTCGATGAACTCGCCACTGTCCTGGCGGGTGACGCAGATCGGGTCCGGGCTGACTTGGAACAGCGTGGCGAATTTCTCTTCCGAGGCCACCAGCCGCTGTTCGCGTTCGACCTGATCGGTGATGTCGAGCAGCGTGCCGGCCATGCGCAGCGGCGCGCCGTTGTCGTCGCGGTAGAGGCGGGCGCGGCTTTCCAGATAGCGCGAGCTGCCGTCCGGCAGTTGCACGCGATAGGTCAACTGATAATTGCCCGCCGGGCCTTCGCGCAGGCTGCGGTAGGCGTCGCGCATGCTGTCGCGTTCCTCACCGGGCACGCCTTCGAAAAACTCTTCGAACGACTCATGAAACGGTTTCGGCTCCAGACCGTGCAGTTGCGCGGCCCGCGCCGAGCCGTAGAGCATGCCGCTGGGAATGTGCCAGTCCCAAGTGCCGAGCTGCGCCGAGTCCAGCGCCAGATCGAGGCGTTCCTGGCTGTCCTTCAAGGCGTGTTCGGCGGCTTTGCGTTCGGTGGTGTCGAGGAAGGTGCTGAGCAGATAGGGCTGACCTTCGAGTTCGACCTTCTGTGCGCTGAGAATGCCGTCGTGAATCTGCCCGTTACTGGCGCGAAACTGCACCTCCATGCTGATCAATTCGCCCTTGGTGTTGGTCTTCTTGACCAGTTCGCCGCGTTGCTCCGGATGCACCCACAAACCCAGCTCCAGAGTGGTGCGGCCGATGGCGCTCTGCACCGGCCAGCCGAACAGGCTTTCGAAATACTGATTGGCTTCGCTGATCAGGCCGTCTTCCTGACGGGTCAGCAGGACCATGTTCGGGCACAGGTGAAAAAGTGTCGCGAAACGTTTCTCAGAACTGCTCAGAGCCTGTTCGCGTTGGCGCTGGTGGGTGATTTCACGAATCACCCCGATCATTCGGGGGCGGCCGTTTTTATCCGGCAGCAGGCTGCCGCTAATCTCCAGCCAGTGCAGGCTGCCATCAGGCCAGCGGATACGGTGGTGCATCGCTTGTTCCAGCGGCGCCCCGGCAATCACCGCGTGGAAGGCGCGAACGGTTTTCGCCCGGTCTTCCGGCGGCAGCAGGTCGAGGTATTCCAGATCTTCGGGCAGCGGTTGCCGAGGATCGAAGCCGAACAAGGCCTGGGTGCCACGCGACCAACTGATCTGCCCGCGCTCGATGTCCCAATACCAGGCGCCGAGCCGCGCGCCGTTGAGCGCCGCCAGCAATTGCGGCGCGCTTTCCCAGCTCTGCTCGGAATGACGCGGGTCAATCGCCTGAATACGCGGCATCGGCGGAATTCGGTCAACAGATTTCGGCATCGTGGACAGGCCTTGAGCTGATGGTGGCGTTAGGCACAGGGGCAGCGGCTCTATAGGAGTAGCACAAGTTGGCCTCAAGTCCCTGGCAGATCGATTTGTGCATCCAGTAAGGCCATAAAGGCCCGTGCCGCATTCGAGAGCGTCCGTTCAGTGTGCAGGATATAGCCTAGCTGGCGACTGAGCTGTATGCCCGGCAATACGATGCTTGCCACCTGCTCATCGAGCATGGTGCGCGGCAAAACGCTCCAGGCCAGGCCAATCGAGACCATCATCTTGATGGTTTCCAGATAGTTGGTGCTCATGGCGATATTCGGCGTCAGGCCTTGGGCCTCGAACAAGCGTTGGACAATGTGGTGGGTGAAGGTGTTGCCACCGGGGAAAACCGCCGGATGACCGGCAATGTCCGCCAGATTGACCGGGCCATTGCTGATCAGCGAATGCTCCGGGGCAACCACGAAATCCAGCGGGTCGTCCCACACGGGCGTGGCTTTGACCAGTGCGTGAGGTTCCGGCGCCAGGGTGATGACCGCCAGTTCGGCGCGGCCATGGAGAATTTCTTCGTAGGCCACTTCCGAATCAAGGAACTGAATATCCAGCGCAACCTGTGGGTAACGACGGGTGAATTCCCGCAATAGCGGCGGTAAACGGTGCAAACCGATGTGGTGACTGGTGGCCAGTGTCAGGCGCCCGCTGACTTCGCCGGTCAGATTGGTCAGCGCGCGGCGAGTGTCATCGAGCACGTTGAGAATCTGATAAGCCCGCGGCAGCAGGGCGCGGCCGGCCTCGGTCAGGCCGACTTCACGGCCCAGCCGATCAAACAACCGCACCTTCAATTGCTGCTCCAGCCCGGCGATGCGTTTGCTGATCGCCGGCTGTGTCAGGTGCAAGCGTTCGCCGGCGCCGGAGAAGCTGCCGGTCTCGGCAATCGCGATAAAAGCGTTGAGGTTGGCCAGATCCATGTTCGTATTCCAGTTGGTTATCCAAAGCATAAAAAATATGAATTTGAGTTATTTAATCTAACCCCATAGGATCGGCCTCACAAGCCAAAGGGTTATTGATAAGCCCAGGGCATAGAAACAAGCTGATGAGGAACCGTCTGATGGCCGGCAAAACGCTCTACGACAAGCTCTGGGATTCGCATTTGGTCAAGCAGCGCGACGATGGCTCGGCGCTGATCTACATCGATCGTCACATCATTCACGAAGTGACCTCGCCGCAAGCCTTCGAAGGCCTGCGTCTGGCCGGGCGCAAGCCTTGGCGCATCGATGCCAACATCGCGACCCCGGACCACAACGTACCGACGACCCCGGAGCGCAAGGGCGGCATCGCAGCCATTGCCGATCAGGTCTCGCGTTTGCAGGTTCAGACCCTCGATGACAACTGTGATGAATACGGCATCGTCGAGTTCAAGATGAACGACGTGCGCCAAGGCATCGTCCACGTCATCAGCCCGGAGCAGGGCGCGACCTTGCCGGGCATGACCGTGGTCTGCGGCGACTCGCACACCTCGACCCACGGCGCGTTCGGCGCTCTGGCCCACGGTATCGGCACTTCCGAGGTCGAGCATGTGCTCGCCACCCAGTGCCTGGTCGCGAAGAAAATGAAGAACATGCTGGTGCGCGTTGAAGGCCAATTGCCGTTCGGCGTGACCGCCAAGGACATCGTCCTCGCGGTGATCGGCAAGATCGGCACCGCCGGCGGTAACGGCCACGCGATCGAATTCGCTGGCAGCGCGATCCGCGACTTGTCCGTCGAAGGCCGCATGACCATCTGCAACATGTCCATCGAAGCCGGTGCCCGTGTTGGCCTGGTGGCAGCGGATCAGAAAACCGTCGACTACGTGAAGGGCCGTCCATTCGCACCGAAAGGTGAGCAGTGGGACATGGCCGTCGAAGCCTGGAAAGATCTGGTCTCCGACGCCGATGCCAAATTTGACACCGTGGTTGAACTCGACGCTGCGCAGATCAAGCCGCAAGTCAGCTGGGGCACGTCTCCGGAAATGGTTTTGGCCGTTGACCAAAACGTGCCGGACCCGGCCAAAGAAATGGATCTGGTCAAACGCGACTCGATCGTCCGCGCCTTGAAATACATGGGTTTGACTGCCAATCAGGCGATCACCGACATTCAGCTGGATCGCGTGTTTATCGGTTCCTGCACCAACTCGCGGATCGAAGACTTGCGCGCTGCGGCGGTAATCGCCAAGGGCCGCAAAGTCGCCTCGACCATCAAGCAAGCGATCGTGGTGCCGGGCTCGGGTCTGGTGAAGGCTCAGGCAGAAGCCGAAGGTCTCGACAAGATTTTCCTCGAAGCCGGTTTCGAATGGCGTGAGCCGGGGTGCTCGATGTGTCTGGCGATGAACCCGGACCGTTTGGAGTCCGGCGAACATTGCGCCTCGACCTCCAACCGTAACTTCGAAGGCCGTCAGGGCGCCGGTGGCCGTACCCACCTCGTCAGCCCGGCCATGGCGGCGGCGGCAGCGGTGAACGGTCGTTTCATCGACGTTCGTGAATTGATCTAAAGGAGCGCAGCATGAAAGCTTTTACCCAGCACACTGGTCTTGTCGCGCCTTTGGATCGTGCCAACGTCGACACCGACCAGATCATTCCGAAGCAGTTTTTGAAGTCGATCAAACGCACCGGTTTCGGCCCGAACCTGTTCGACGAGTGGCGTTACCTGGATGTCGGGCAACCGTATCAGGACAACTCCAAGCGCCCGTTGAACAAGGATTTCGTCCTCAACGCCGAGCGTTATCAGGGCGCCAGCGTATTGCTCGCCCGCGAGAACTTCGGTTGCGGCTCCAGCCGTGAGCACGCGCCATGGGCGCTGGAAGAATACGGTTTCCGCAGCATCATCGCGCCGAGCTACGCCGACATCTTCTTCAACAACAGCTTCAAGAACGGTTTGTTGCCGATCATCTTGAGCGACGCTGAAGTCGATGAGTTGTTCAAGCAGGTCGAGGCCGAGCCGGGTTATCAACTGCAGGTCGATCTGCAAGCGCAGACCGTGACCCGTCCGGATGGCAAGGTGTACAGCTTCGAGATCGACGCGTTCCGCAAGCACTGCCTGTTGAACGGTCTGGACGATATCGGTTTGACCTTGCAGGACGGCGATGCGATTGCGACGTTTGAGGCCAAGCATCGTGTGAGCCAGCCTTGGTTGTTCCGCGACGCATAATGATTCGAGATTGATGTAGTCAGGGCCGGCCCCTTCGCTGGCAAGCCAGCTCCCACAGGGATTTGCGTTGTTCACAAAACCTGTGGGAGC
>NZ_AKJR01000230.1:0-5399 GCF_000282235.1 Pseudomonas sp. GM24
AACAAGACCCGCAGCACCTTCAAAACCCTGAGTTCACCGGGCGGCAAGGGCTACAACGAATTCCGGATTGAAGACAAGAAAGGCGTCGAGCAGATCTACATCCATGCCCAGCGCGATTGGGATGAGAACATTGAGCACGACCAGAAGATCCGCGTCGGCAACGAACGACATGACACCGTTGAAGCCAATACGCTGAGCGAGTTCAAGGTTGAAGAGCATCGGATTACGCATCTGGATCGGATTAGCGAAATGCGTGCGGATGATCACCTGAAGGTGGGTGTGACGCAGCATCTGAAGGTAGGGACTGCGCAGTTTGTCGAGGCCGGGTCAGAAATCCATTACTACGCCGGCCAGAAAGTGGTGGTCGAAGGCGCAATGGAACTCACGGCCAAGGCTGGCGGGAGTTTTGTGAAGGTGGATGCCGGTGGTGTGACCATTAGCGGGGCTGAGGTGAAGATCAATACCGGCGGCTCGCCCGGCGTGGGCACCGGGATCGGGATTCTGGTGCCGTTGATTCCCGGCGCAGTTGACACCGATAAATTCGGCCAATTGCCTGACAGCGCGCCGCGCAGTCACAAGGCGCGCTACCTGTTGCTGGATGAGAAAACCGGTGAACCTCTGGTGGGTACCCCCTATACGTTGAAGCTCGCTGATGGCACCCGAATTGCTGGTTATACCAACGAAGAAGGAAAAACCTTTCAGGCACACAGCAGCAGCCCGGCAGAGGTTGAACTGCTGACACCTGTTCGCAAACCCGAGCCTGAAGAGCCGTTGATCAGGGCAGGGGAAAGCGCACCCAAGGAAATGACCCTGGACTTCAAAAACGCCAACTCGGAGGGCTGAATCATGCCGGTCATGCAACCACCTCAAACGCCACAAGGCTGCACGAACACCAGTATCGAAGGTACGGTCAAACAAGCACCGCTGCCCAATCCTGATAACAAACCGTATCTGATGGAAAAAGCCAATTACGCATCGCGGTTTCCCAGATTAACGATAAAAAAAGCCAAAGATGGCGACTTCACCGGCATGGAGCTTAAACAGCTGGTAATGAGTGGATTGATTCGGGCAGATGAATACCGCTGGGAATTCAAATGGGATTACAAAGCTGAAGTCTGCTTCGACATGTCGTCCCTCCCCCCCAAACCATTCCTGAGTTCCTCATGGCTGGGCGACGACGTGAAGCCAGACCCCACGCGGCGCCATTCACTCTTTCCATTCCCTAAAGGTTCAGTCAAAGGATTATTACGGCGTCCCGACGTTATCATCGTCAAGACACGCAGCTTGCGTTGGCCGGGACAAGCTGGAACAGATCATCAAGGTGTTGCGCACCCGGATAATCTGGAAAGGCTAGTGGAAGTGAAGTTTCCCGGGGACGTCCTCGGTATGGCACAGCGAGAGGCTTATCTAGATATAGCAGGTGGCCCAAACCGTTTTTCTGTACTCGAAATCAATGATTGTCGAGATGACGGCGAGCGTGAACGCGACCGCGAATACAACAGACAACATAAGCCTACTGGTGAGTTCAACCCACAGCAATGGCCTGTTTTGCTGCCCCCGACCGGAGGCCCGGGGCAAGCCCCAAGACCCGCTCCGGTCCCTGTTCCCGCGTACGGCCCAACAGCGACACCCAGACCGGCGCGGGTCGAAAGCTGGACGCAACTTCAAGAGGCCGTTGAAGGGCTCTTGGAGCAAGGTGCTCAGGGCATTCGAAGGCTATCGCAAGAAATGCAACAACACCTCGAAGACGCCGCTACGTGGCTCGGAATCAAGGGTCAATGGATTAGACGTGAGTCTCAAAAAGCCTGGGAATGGGTCAGTGAAACAGGTGCGAAGATCGTTCGCTGGACGGATGAGCAACTCAGGGCTGCGTGGAAGGAAATTCAGCATTTCACCGACCTGACCTTGGAAAAGCTCAAGGAAATTGACTGGATGCAAGTATTGATTGACGTAGGAACAGTCGTTGCCACCGTTGTGGTGGCTTTTGCTATTGGAGCGGCACTGGTTGCTGCCGGTGTGCCTGCTGCTATCGTCGCAGCAATTTTGGTTATCGTTCGACTGGCTCAGCTTTCATGGGCCGTGCTAGCCACCATTTTGGGCGGCGCTGCTATCACTGCTGCGGCGACAGCCTGATAAAAGAGAGCTTTATGAATACATTGGAAAAACTGAGCGAACAAGCTCCAGACCTGACGTTTGAGCTACCCGATAACACCCCCGTTGTACGACTCGGGCTGATCGCAACCCTCTACTTCAAGGAAGGCTACTCGCTGCAAAGCAAGCGCAATGTCATGCAATGTTTCACCCGATTCAAGGAAGAGTTCGGCCAGCATCTGAAGGGACAGTTCGACGACCGCTACAAGAAGCTGACAGATTCCGGATTCAGCAAAACCCAGGAAAAAATCCGCGAGTCAGGGCCAAACGAACAATACGAATGGCACATCAGCAGCGCCGCAACGGCGAACGAAGCTGCTGCGTACAGCCTGTCCGCACTGAACTCGTTCGAGGTGCATGGCGATCAAAAACGCTCATACCTGAAGATGACATTGCCCTGGAGTTTCCTGAAAGAGCCCGATGGCGTCGCGCGCTTTGAAGAATGGCTGGTTTACTTGTGCGATCAGGTTGAAGCCGAACATGGCTACGGCGGACTCTCGAGCATACTGCCCTACGACTTCGATCGTTACATGCCCATGGAATTTCAACTGGCGCAGCAATATGTCGGTCTGGAAGTTGACTCAATGGTGCACAACTTCAAACGAGAACTGCTTGATCACATCAAAGGTGTCAACTGGTACACCATTGTAGGCACTCGATTTACCGAGCAACTGGGAGGTAAAGACGGATTACGCCACGCCTTAAGCGGACGTGGCGACGTCGAGATGCTGGATTATCAGGGCGGACTGATCATTCGCGCCGGCGCTTTACCCGAACTGGGCGCTATCCATGAACCTCTGCCCGTAACCTATGTAGCGGTGAACCGCGTATTGAAACAGCTTCGTAATCCAAAACCCGATCAACTGCACACTTATTCACCCTACGGTAACTGCTTCGAACAAGACAGTACCGAGCGCTGGTACGCGCGATTCGACCAAGACGATGCGCATTCGAAAACTCCAGCACGAATAGAGGCCGGTCAGCCTTGTAGCGCCGCGGGTTATTGGTTCAGCCCCGCACAGGAAAACTCCCGACGTTACTTCGACTTGGGGGAAATAATGCCTCGATTCAGTGGCTCGAATTGGGGCGATACGCTTTGGTATTGGTCAGGTGAAGCGTGAGTGCAGGAATAAGAGCGAGCGAACGCCAATCCTTTTTCAGCAGACGCCACTACGCACACTTTCTCGGGGAACATGATGCTGTCGTGGAGTTCTTCAAGACCAATCGCTTCCAATCAGATTCTGACGACGAAGAAGCCAGCCTGCGCGCGGCATTCTTTCAGAGACTGGCGCTTGATAAGTTGCTTGCAACTTATACCGTTGGCGAGCCTATCGAAGCTCTCCTCCCGTTACTTGAAGACTTGCTCGATCAGTATGAACTGCGCCAGCAGAGGCTGGCCGCCTACGAAGATGTACCGCAAATCTCACCACTCGCCATTGATGATTGGCCAGATGAATACGAAGAAGCCGTTCAAGTGATCAGCCTGTGCATTCTGCTCGACCGCAAGGACCTGCTCATACGATTCGTTAAACTTCTGGACGACGCTGGTTACGCCGGTGACGACACGCTCTATGAAGATCTGCTGAAAAAAGTCCTGCCTGATCGGCAAGACGTTGATCAGTGGTATCACGACGTCTACACCCCTCTCGTACAGGCAATCTATGCCGACACCCGCGAAGAGGCGTCCCTGCTGCTCAAGGAGTATTGCCAGACTTGGTATCCAGCTTTCGAACAAGCGCCTTGGCACGATACGCACTTACAGGGCGACGACGGCAACTACGTCGGCTACTGGGCATTCGAAGCTGCGGCGATTGTCTTTCTGTATGGCTTGGATGATCGCCATGTCGATCACTGGGTTTACCCGAAAGATCTCGTCGAGTACGCGCGAAGTCGGTGAATCGATTGCACCGGAATTCGTATCCCCCAGCTGAGCTCAGCCGAGCAATCCGGTGCTCCTCAGCAGCTCCTGCAAGCCTTTTGGCACCAAGGGCGCCTGCTCGCTGAAGCTTGAGCTGTCATGCCAGCGCGCGGTGAAGGGCGCGCCGTCGCTTTCATGGCCATCGATCTGTGCGTGGTCGTATACGCCCTGATCGACAAACGTCGCGTCGTATACCTGGACAATTTCGTGTCCCGGTTTGCCGTTGTAAACGAAAAGACTTTCGAGTGTGCCGAGCAGACGCATGTCCGTCATGGACAGCCCCAACTCCTCCTGCACTTCACGCACGATGGTTTCGGCGCTCGTCTCGCCGAACTCGATACCGCCGCCGATGGGCCGAAAGCAGGTTTGCTGGCTGACCGGGTCGCGAAATTCGTTAACCAGAATTTTGCCGTTGTGATGAAAAACGCAAAGTGCGAGCGCGCGAATGCGGTGTTCGGCCATGACTGAAGTCCATTTACAGGTGTGGGGGCGCGGCATTTAAACATGCTTTGCGCGACACATCCGTGGACGTCACTGGAACAGGGTAGCCTCAGACCGGAGAAATCGTTGCGAGCAGGCCGATCAGAATGGTCAGTGTCAGAAAGCCACCCAGAAAAATCGCCATCTTGTTCATGTTGCTCTCCTCAATGCTGAGCTTGCGGTGCACTGGGCGCTTCGAAATGAAGGACTGCCGCGAGTGCCGAACCGTGGGGCTATTTTGAGCCGCTGACTGAGCCGGTAACAGAGGCAGATCCAGCGAAAAAATACGGATCAGATACGCATGGGCCATGGGCCGACATTCAGATCGCGGCACAAGGGTTCAATTTTGGCGTGGTTGATCTAGAGTCATTGCCGTCGCGACAACAACAAGAAAAACCTGGAGTGAACATGACCGACCTGAATCTGCAACCCAACGTCGCCGCATCGCTAGGCAAATGGCACGAAATGATCCGCACCGGCAACCTCAGCGCCCTGCCCGGCCTGCTCGACCCGCAAGCCGTGTTCCGCTCGCCGATGGCCCACACGCCTTACCCGGGTGCGCCGGTGGTGTCGATGATCCTCAATACCGTGTTTGAAGTGTTTGAAGACTTCACCTACCACCGCGAACTGGCGACTGCCGATGGCTTGAATGTGATTCTGGAGTTCAGCGCCAAGGTGGGTTCGAAGGAGCTGAAAGGTATCGACATGATTCGCTTTGACGAGAACGGCAAGATTGTCGAGTTTGAGGTGATGGTGCGGCCGCTCAGCGGTCTACAAGCCTTGGGCGAAGAGATGGGCCGGCGGCTCGGTGCTTATCTGGCGTCCGCCAAAGCCCTGTAGGAGCTGCCGC
>NZ_AKJR01000230.1:5410-17319 GCF_000282235.1 Pseudomonas sp. GM24
TTTTGATCTTGATTTTAAGATCAAAAGATCGCAGGCCTCGTTTCACTCGACAGCTCCTACAAAACTATTTGCCATGAAAAAGCCCACTGACCGTCGCCGGTTCAGTGGGCTTTGTGTGTCAGGCGTTTAGTTACAGCGCCATGTCACGTGCAGCGTTTTCCTTCGGTGCTTCCGCTTTTCCAGCGGCAGGTGCAGCCGGAGCAGCAACCTGACCAATCACCGGAGGCGTTGGCAGTTCGAGGATTTTGGCGGTGTAAGCCCACTCCGCAGCCACTTTGGCTGGATCGCTGTTCAGCTGAGTGCCGTAGCTTGGCACGATCTGGTGCAGCTTGGCTTGCCACTCAGGGGTCGCGACTTTGTCTTTGAAGACTTTCTGCAGCACGCTCAGCATGATCGGTGCAGCGGTCGACGCGCCTGGCGATGCGCCCAGCAGGCCGGCGATGGAGCCGTCTTGTGCAGCAACGATTTCGGTGCCCAGTTTCAGCACGCCGCCAGCGGCTTCATCACGCTTGATGATTTGCACGCGTTGGCCGGCTTGCCACAGGCGCCAGTCTTCGGCTTTGGCGTTCGGGAAGTATTCCTTCAGCGCGTTCAGACGGTCTTCATCCGACAGCATCAGTTGGCCAGCAAGGTACTCGACCAGCGGGTATTCCTTGATGCCGACCTTGGTCATAGGCCAGATGTTGTGGGTAGTGGTGCTGGTCAGCAGGTCCAGGTACGAGCCTTCTTTCAGGAACTTGGTGCTGAAGGTCGCGAATGGGCCAAACAGAATGACGCGCTTGCCGTCCAGGACACGGGTGTCCAGGTGCGGAACGGACATCGGTGGGGCGCCAACCGACGCTTTACCGTAGGCCTTGGCCAGGTGCTGTTCAGCGATGGCCGGGTTATCGGTCACCAGGAACGAGCCGCCTACCGGGAAGCCAGCGTATTCCTTGGCTTCAGGAATGCCCGACTTCTGCAGCAGGTGCAGTGCACCGCCGCCCGCGCCGATGAAGACGAACTTGGCGTCGGTTTCGGTTTTAGTGCCGTCTTTCAGGTTTTTGTAGCTGACGCGCCAAGTGCCATCGGCATTCTTGGTGATGTCCTGGACTTCGCTCGACAGTTTCAGATCGAAGTTAGGCTTGGTCTGCAGGTACGTGGCGAACTGGCGGGTGATTTCGCCGAAGTTCATGTCGGTACCCAGCGGGCTCCAGGTGGCCGCGATTTTCTGGTTCGGGTCACGCCCTTCCATCATCAACGGGACCCACTTCTTGATCACAGCCGGGTCTTCGGAGTACTGCATGCCGGCGAACAGCGGGCTCGCTTGCAGGGCTTCGTAGCGCTTTTTCAGGAACTTGATGTTGTCATCGCCCCACACGAAGCTCATGTGCGGAGTGGTGTTGATGAACGAGCGAGGGTTCTTCAGAACGCCTTGCTGAACCTGCCAGGCCCAGAACTGACGGGAGACCTGGAACGCTTCGTTGATCTCGACGGCTTTCGGGATCGTCACGTTGCCTTTGTCGTCTTCCGGGGTGTAGTTCAGTTCGGCGAGCGCCGAGTGACCGGTACCGGCGTTGTTCCAGCCGTTGGAGCTTTCGAGGGCGACGCCGTCGAGGCGCTCGACCATTTCCATCGACCAGCTTGGCTCCAGCTCATTGATCCACACACCGAGGGTGGTGCTCATGATGCCGCCGCCGATCAGCAGGACGTCGACTTTCTTTGCTTCGTCAGCATTGGCGGATGTCATCCCCATCGCCAAAGCCAGACCCAGCAGGGCTGTGTTCACTTTTTTAAACATCTGTTGCACCTATGATAAAACGCCTTCCGCCCGCCGCTGTTATCAGTATGCGATCCGCTTTGATGACGCTCAGGCTAGCGTCGCAGATTCCGGCACACTTCAATTTTGACGGGTGGGCACACAAGGCCGACATGCTGCATCGACCTCAGTTAATGTCCCTTCTGAACTGACTTCTTATCATTATTGGCTCAGCTACTTGAGCGACAGGGATTCCGTCGGCCCGCCCAAAGGCAAGCAAACTGAATAAGGTCAAACCAAGTTGGCGCGAAGAATATCACGTCAGGGCAAACCCGCGCGTCTGTTCCCGACTTGAGAGTCTTTTTCCGCTCAGGACACTATCGGCCGACGAAGGCTGAACATGACCCCGACGATCATCGCGTTGAAGCAGTGCCTTATCTGAAAATAATCTGCTAGGTTGTACGATGACTGACGAATAAGTCATCCCTTTATAACAACAAGGAAATACGTTCATGACCAAAACCCGACTGCTGATCGGTTTTCTCTGTGCCTTCAACGGTTACGCCATGGCCGCCCCTGCCCCGGCAGAAAAAGACGTCGCCCAAGCGGTAGACCATCTGACCCAGGCGATGCTGCACAAGGACATCGCCGAACTGAACGCCCTCACCGCGCCCAACCTGACCTATGGTCATTCCAGCGGCAAGATTCAGGACAAGAAAGAGTTCATCGCCGACATCGAAACCGGCAAGAGCGCGTTCAAGACCCTGGAAATGCAGAATCAGACCATTACCCTGTCCGGCGATACCGCGCTGGTGCGCCACCACTTTTCTGCTCAGGCGTTGAAGGGGACCGAGGTGGTGCCGACGGAGATCGAGAATTTTCAGATCTGGCAGAAGCAGCATGGCAAGTGGTTGCTGGTGGGGCGGCAGGCGTTCAAGTTTTGAGGGAAGCTATCTAGCCTGAATGAATATTGATCGGGCTGGCCTCATCGCGGGCAAGCCCGCTCCCACAGGGTTCGATGTCGTAAATGCAATTGTGTTTACACCACCGCCCATTGTGGGAGCTGGCTTGCCAGCGATGAGGCCAATTCAGACACCACAAGTGCAATTGTTCCAATCGCTATCACAACCGAAACCGATCCACCGACTGCGCCAACTGCCCCGCCAGGCTCGACAACTCATCGGTGGTATTCGCCGTTTGCCCGATCACCCGGCTGTTGCCCTCGGACATTCCGGCAATCATTTCCACCTGATGGGCGATCTCGTTACTGGCCTGGCTCTGCTCGCCAATCGTGCGGGTGATGTCGTTGACCAGTTGCGTTGTGCTCAGCGTAGCATCGAGAATTTCACGTATCGCCCGCTCGACATCCGCCGTCACCGCCATGCCCTTGTCGACCTGCGCGACCCCCGCCTCCATGCTACTGACCGCCTCGCGGGTGCTGTGTTGAATGCGTGCAACCATCGCGGCGATTTCCTGGGTCGAGGCGCTGGTGCGTGCCGCCAGACTGCGCACCTCGTCCGCGACCACCGCAAAGCCCCGGCCCTGCTCGCCGGCGCGGGCCGCTTCAATGGCGGCATTGAGCGCCAGCAGGTTGGTCTGATCGGCGATGCTCTTGATCACCTGAATGATGTTGAAAATGGCTTCGGATTCCTGATCCAGCGTACGAATCACCTGGGCCGACTGTTGTGCTGATCGCGCAATATCATCCATGTCGCTGACCACCTGATGAATGACACCGCCGCCCTCTTTCGCCAGGGTTTCGGCTTGACTGGCCATGCTCAGGGCGCGTTCGGCGTGGCGGGTGATTTCTTCGATGCTCGCGGTCATCTGGCTGGCCGCTGCGGCCATGGTGCCGGCGGCGACGCTTTGTTGCTGGCTGCTGTCGGCGACCTGATGGCAGCCCTGGCTGAGTTGTTCGCTCATGCCACTGACGCCATGAGCATTGCGCCGCACCACATCGATCATGTTGCGCAAATCGCGCTGCATGGTTGCCAGCGTGCGAATCAGAACACTGGCTTCGTCCTTGCCGGACGGCTCGGCGATCGGCTCGCTGAGGTTGCCGTGGGCGATGCTCTCGGCGATGCGACTGGCGGTCTTCAATGGCCCCATGATGCTCAGAATCACCCAGCGCCCCTGAATCAACAGCAGCACAAGACTGGCGAGCAACACCACGCCGAGCGCGACATTGGCGCTGCGAATGGCTGATTCGGTAGCTGCGCTAGTCTGCCGCGTATTGGATTCGATCAACTCGCTCAACGCGGCCATTTGCTCTTCCAACTGGCCAAACGCCGTGTTGAAGGTACCCAGTTCCTGTTGAGCGGCATCAGGATTGTCCAGCGCCAACCCGACAATCCGTTCGCCCGCGTTGATGTAGGTATCGAGGCTCGGTTTGATCTGCTCAAGCGCCGTGCGCAATGTCGGGTTGATTGGCAGCTTGAGATTTTCCTCAAGCACCTCACGAAAATGCCCGGCATGCTCGTTGATCGAATCGCGCACTTCGCTCGCCGTGCTGGTGCTTTTGCCCAAACCCACCAGCATCGCCGAATAGACATCGGCGCGCAGGGCGTCGTGCATCATGTCCGCTTCCATGTGGTTGCGCAGCGCGCTCATGCTGACCGCGTTATCGCTGACCGCCGAGGCCATCCGCTGATTGCCGACGTAACTGACCAGACTCACGATCAAGGCTGTCAGCAGACTTGTCACAATCAGCAACACTAAACGCAGTTTGATCGACACCGGACTTTCCTCTCTCATCACGCCCGTAAGCGCTTGTCAGCCTTCAGTTAAGCCTATTTGCGCAGGTCTGCCGCGCCCGAGCGTGTCCGCAGATGTCGGCATGCTGGCCAAAGGTAGCAAAACTTTCGGATTGCGCGGCAAGTCTCACTTTTCAACGCGCACGGCCAACGCCTTCATCACCGGTTAATGCCGGCAGGCTATTGAGTCCGTCGTTCTGAATTCTCATGCAGCAAAAGGAAACGCTATGAAACGCGCATTGTGGTTGGGTTTGCTCGGCACCTTCGCCATCAGTACCGCACAAGCGGCGACGGAAAAAGTCACCATCAATCTGGTCAGCGCCGACGGCGCGCCGCAAGCGATCGGCTCGGTCACTATCAGTGAGACGGCGTATGGCCTGTTGTTCACGCCCGATCTGAAATCCTTGCCGGCCGGCGTTCACGGTTTCCACGTGCATGAAAACGGTAGCTGTGAAGCCGGCATGAAGGACGGCGTGAAAGGCGCCGCACTGGCCGCGGGCGGACATTTCGATCCGCAAAAAACCGGCAAGCATCTCGGCCCTTACGCTGACGGTCATTTGGGTGATCTGCCAGCGGTTTACGTGAGCGCTGACGGCATCGCCAACTACCCGGTATTGGCGCCGCGCCTGAAAAACATCTCCGAGATCAAGGGCCACGCGCTGATGATCCACGCCGGGGGCGACAACCACGCCGACATGCCGAAACCGCTGGGCGGTGGCGGCGATCGCATGGCCTGCGGGGTGATCTGACTCACCGCAGCTTGAAAGTCGGGCAACCCGCCATGGCGTTGCCCGCGTCTATTTTGCAATAACGCAGACTTTGCTGCGCCACGGAACTCCCGCCGCGTGCGCCCCTCTCACATTATGTAATCCTTCCCTTTTTGCTTCGCGCTTGTGGAGGAACACCGTCATGCGCAAGTTAGTGCTCATTTCTTCCTTACTCTTATGCCTGCCTGTCGGTTCGGCGTTGGCCCGTGTTGATGCGGGCGATGTCGCCACCTCGGCCGGTGTCTCCGCGTCGCTGTACTCGACCTTCAAGGATCACAAAATGGTGATTCCGGCCCGTGACGACTTGTCTGCATTTGTCGCCAGTGGCGGGGCCATTCGTGGGGTTTATCTTGAATCGGTACTGCAGCAGGCTCGCCAGGACAATCCTGGCCTCAACGCCAGCGATGAAGATCTGGCCAACGCGATTCTGGTGCATTACGAAGGCCTGAATCAGTAGCCGTCACGGAAAAAGCAGCCGATGGATGGCCGCTGAAGGCGCATAGGCAAAACTGTCCGACGGCCTCTATGATGGAGGCCATGACGACTTCTGTGCCCTTGCGCTCCCCCTGCCCGCCCGGCGCCTGCATTTGCGGGCGCGATCCGTTGCTGGAGACGCCCGGCGCGGATTTGCGCATCCTGCGCCTGACCCGAGAGGAAGAAAAACGCCTGCTCGCGCGCCTCGAAATGCTCAAAGACCTGAATGACCTCAAACATCTGCAACAGCGGATGTTCGAGCAACTGGGCATTTGTGTCGATGTCGCCCCCGGTTTCAACGAAGTGCGCACCATGCGTGGCATCGCCATTCAGATCGGCGAGTTACCGGGCCTGTGCCGCAAAACTCGCGCAGCAATTCCCGCGGCCATCCGTCGCGGCCTGGAAAACCATCCGGAAATCGCCTTCGAATTGCTCAACGCCCACGACTTGCTGCGCGACACCTGATCACTTTTTCAGCCCAAGGCGTTTGCGCATCTCGGCGGTGATGCTCTGGCGGGTTTTCTTCATGTCAGCCCACGGCGCGTCACCGACTTCGGCCAGCCGCTCGTGAACGTTATGCACGTTCCACTGATTGCCGCCCTTGATCTCGGCGACCTCTTCGCGAAACAGCGGCACCGACACCGGCAAACCTTCGCGGGTACGCGCGGCGTAAGCGCAGATGGTGGTGGCGCCCAGACCGTTGCGCAGGTAATCGATAAAGATCCGCCCGACGCGATTTTTCGGCCCCGACACCGCAGAAAAGCGGTCCGGCAACAGTTTGGCAATATGACTGACGATGGCGTGGCTGAAATCCTTGACCTCGTCCCAGCCAAGTTTGCGGGTCAGCGGCACCACCAGATGAATACCCTTGCCGCCGCTGGTTTTGAGAAACGCCTTGAGGCCCAGTTCATCGAGTACGGTCAATGTCAGCGCCGTCGCTTCGACCATGCTTTTCCACGGCAGCGCCGGATCCGGGTCGAGGTCGAGTACGAAGCGATCGGGCTTGTCCAGATCGACCGTGGTCGCGTTCCAGGTGTGCAGTTCGACGGTGCTCATCTGCACCGCGCCGATCAGCGCTTCGGCGTTGTTGATCAGCATCACCGGTTGTCCGGTGACGTCCTTGTCCAGCGTGGTGATGCCGGGGATCGCCAGGCGTTCGGCATTTTTCTGGAAGAACAATTCGCCGGCAATGCCGTCCGGCGCGCGCACCAGGGCCACCGGGCGATCCTTGAGTTGCGGCAGAATCCATTCGGCGACGCTGGCGTAATACTCGGCCAGTTGCATCTTGGTCGTGCCGCTGACCGCATCGATCACCCGGTCCGGGTGCGTGATGCGCACCTTGCCGTTGGCTAGCCCGAGCTGTGACGGCGCGGTGTCGGCATTGCTCGCCGGGGCTTTTTTCGGCGTTTTCTTGCTGGCGGTTTTCTTCTCTGCAGTCTTCACCGGTTTCGCTCGCTCCTCAGTGATGGCTTTGGCCGGTTTGTCATTGCGCAAGCCATGGAACACGGCGTGGCGCACCGAACCGTCCTTGGTCATTTCAGCAAACGCGACTTCCGCCAGCAGTTTCGGCTTGAGCCAGTGCACGCCTTTGGCCTCGAAGCCGCTGGGTGGGTTGACCACCGCTGCCTTCTTCGCCTGCAACGGTTTGAGCTGCTCCAGAATGCTTTTCAACGTCGACTCGTTGAAGCCCGTGCCGACCTTGCCGGCGTAGCGCAACTCGCCACTGTCGCGATCATGCAGCCCCAGCAGCAAGGCGCCGAAAGCACTGCGCGCGCCTTTCGGATCGGTGTACCCAACGATCACGAACTCCTGACGGTGCTTGCACTTGAGCTTGATCCAGTCGCCACTGCGCCGCGACACATACGGCGAGCCAAGGCGTTTGCCAATCAGGCCTTCCATCTGCATCTGGCAGGCACTGTTCAGCAGTGCATCGGGGGTTTCGTCGAAGGCTTCGGAGAAGCGCAACAAGGGGTGTTCATGATTGCCGAGCACCGTGGCCAACGCGGCGCGGCGCTCTTCGACCGGCACTTCACGCAGGTCAACACCGTTGAGATACGGCAGGTCGAACAGGTAGTAGAGAATATTGCCGCTGCTTCCAGCTTCAAAAGCATTTTGCAGGGCCTGAAAGTCCGGCACGCCGTGCTCATTGGCGACCACCATTTCACCGTCGAGCCATGCTGACTCCAATCCCAGCGCGGCCAGGGCGGCGGCCTGTTGCGGCAACTTGTGCGTCCAGTCATGACCGTTGCGAGTGAACAGTTGCACCTGATCATGATCGATGCGCGCCATGATCCGGTAACCGTCGAATTTGATCTCGTAACTCCACTGCCCTTCGGGCGCACTGTCGACCAGTGTCGCCAGTTCCGGCTTGAGTTGCGTCGGCAGTTTGGCCTTGTGCGCCCCCGTCAGCTTGCCGGTGGCGGTTTTGCGCGTCTTCGCCGCGGGCTTTTTCAGCGGTTTGCTGTGCTCGGCGGCCAGCTTGGGCTTGCTCACGAGCGTGCGTTCGCTCAACACACTGTCCGGCTCGGCCACCAGCACGTCGTAGTCATCCTGCGGCCGCGCAGCAGCGTCCTGATGCTTGATCAAAAACCATTGTTCCTTCTTGCCCGGCATGTGCGTGCGCACCAGATTCCAGATACCGGCAAGCTTCTCGCCTTGCAGTTCGAACTTGAGCTTGCCCTTTTCGTAGGCCTTGTGCGCATCCTCCAACGGGATCCACACGCCACGATCCCAGACGATCACATCACCGGCGCCGTAATGCCCTTCCGGAATGTTGCCCTCGAATGTTGCGTAATCCAGCGGATGATCCTCGACATGCACAGCCAGACGCTTGACCTTGGGATCGAGCGACGGCCCTTTCGGCACCGCCCAACTCTTCAGTGCGCCATCGAGCTCCAGGCGAAAGTCGTAATGCAGGTGCGAGGCATCGTGCTTCTGGATGCAGAACTGCAACGCGTGATCGGCGCCGGTTTTACGCCCTGAGCGCTTGACGGCGGCCGGTTCCGACGTCGCCGAAAAATCTCGCATGCGGTTGTAGTCGTCGAGGTTCCTGTTCATCGTGCACCTGCCTTGTTTCAGCCCAGTCGGGTCACGGTCAGCGCCACCACTGCGATGCGATCGACCCGTTGATAACCGGGGTTGAGCAATTCTTCGCCGAAGACATCCGGATCGAGTTCACGGTACGTCCAGCCAAAGCGCTGCTCGTCCAGTCGTGGCAGCACGGTGTCGAGAAACGGGTCGCGACCATCGACCATCGCCACACCGGTGTAGAGCAGCAGCGAGCCGCCGGGAGCCAGTCGATTCAGTGCCTGTTCGACGATGCGCAACGACAGCCCTGCCCCCAGCGTTCCGCCACCATGGCGATAAGCGCGTTCCGCAGGGTCGGCCATGTATGGCGGGTTGGCGACAATCAGGTCGAACTCGCCGTCGACGCCCTGCAACAGATCACTGGCGCGCACTTCGACGTTGGCGACTTCCGCCAGTGCCGCATTGATCGCGGTCAGACGCAGCGCCGCAGGGTTGATATCCAGCGCCAGCACCTGCGCCTCGCGGCGGGCGCGGCCGATCAAAATCGCACCGACGCCAGCGCCACAACCGATGTCCACCGCGCGATGGATTGGCGCAAAGTTCTGCTGCAGGTGGGCGTGGATCAGTTGCGCAAAACGGTAGGTGTCGGGGCCGAAAAACACCGCATCCGCCGCTTCGGTGGGGAATGCCGAATGCACGAACAGCAAATCATCCAGGCTCGACCAGCGCACCCGACTCTTCAAGTGCCCTTCGTAACTATCAATGACCTGCGCGTCTTGCAGTTGCCGCTGTTCATCGGCCGACAACAACCCCGGCGCGAACGGACGCGACCAACCGAACACGTCGCGCAAAGAGTCGGCCATCTGGCCCTCGTCACGCTGGTTGACCCGTTGATGGGTCAACGGCGTCGGAGTGGTGAACCGATATCCGTCTGCCAACAAGCGCCGGCCAAGGTGCAGCAGCACGAGGTCGTTGGGGCAGAGTTGTTCTTCCTGATTCATCGGCAAGGTCCTTAAGGCAAGCGGGATTTGAGTTCGATAAAGCGGCGGGTGGCGAGCAGCCCGGCGGGATGTGCATGCCGGGCTGGGGCGAGCCAGGGGATCAGAACTGCCATCTGCGACAAGGCATCCTGACCTTGCAGCGCCGCGTTGAGCGCCTGGATGTCGGGATCCTGTTCAAGCCCTTCGATGGGCGCTGCGGTTTGACTGTGCCGTCGAACAGGTTTCGCTTGGTCTGACGACGTCCAGTCGCCGGCGATCCAGTCGTGCACCAGTTGTTTCTCGTAGGCATTGAACACGCCAAACATCGCCGCACCATCACCCGCGATCAGTTGCCAAAAGCGACTGGCCTGCGGGTCTTCATGGCGTTTGATCCAGCCTTTGTTCTGCAATGCCTGGAGGAACCCGGGCAATTGCTCCGGTGCGGCCAGCCACTGATTGACGGTCTGCCCTTCGAAGCGGCAGTAATCGGAGTGCATGTGCTGGGCGAAGGGACACTTGCGCTCGAGCATCGCCAGTAACTCGTGCTCAAGGTCGAAACCTTCAATAATCGCGCGACTGCCCTGCCCGAGGTCGTTGAGCCGATAACCCAACGAGACCCGGCGCAAGAACTCCGTGCGATCAGCCTCGAGGGGCATTAAATCAAGCGCCGCCTGTACAGCTTTTTGCGCATGGCCGGTGCTGGCGTTGTCGATCGTCACATGCAAGGTGAAATAGTACGGATCGATACCCAGTTCACTGAGTTCGTAACTGCTGATCAACAGGTGCAACGGCAGTTGTTCATAGCCGAGGTTGTAGCCGATCACTTCGGGCAAATAATCAGTACCGCAGATGCCGAGTGCCAGTTGTATCGCGCCTTGCAGGTAGCGTTCATCGTCGATGGCACTGCCATCCTGCAAATCGTGTTCGGCGAGCAGTTTGCGGTAAATCACCACATGATTTTGCGCCGGATTGCCTTCGCCCAGCTCTTCCAGAAAGGTGCGCAGCAGGCCCTGGAAACGCGGGTCCTGCCAGCGCGGTAACAGGCCAGAAAGCCAGGCACCGTCGACCAGTTTGGTCGGTGCCACCGCTTGCAGAAAATACAGTGCCTGCGCCTTGCCACGGAAGAATTGCCGAGGCCCGCCGGCCTTGCGTTGTTGCAGGTAGTCGGCGTATTGCCGGGCCACATCGGCGCAATGCTCGGCCACCCAAGCGTGCCACAACGTCGGATCTTCGGGCAGGGAATCGGTGAGTTGCGCGGCGAGTTGCAGTTGCTCCTGCAAAAAAGCCCGCGCAAGGTCCTGGCAATCGTCATCGCGCAACAGCGTTTCATAGACTTGCCGGATGTTCCCGGCGGCGTTCATCGCATGCGGTTGGCCAGGCGCAGCTTGCAGGTGTGTCAGGACAGTCATGGCAAAATTCTCGGTCGGTTGGCAGGACGCTGTTCCACACGCCTCTACAGCAGCAGAGAGGCGGCGCCTGTGAAAAATTCAATCGACGTGAAAATTGCCCGGACGGACGGCCGTCAAAAGCACTGAAACACCGTGTAGGAGCTGCCGAAGGCTCCTACAGGGTTACATCGTGCAACGGATTGAGTTCGCGTAAGGGCGAGAGATGGCTAACGTTCAGGGACGATGTTTTTGGGAGGGCAAAGGAATGCCTGTTGCTGCAAAGGCGTGTGGATTACGCAAGGGACGTTATAGCGAGGCTGGACGTATTTATCTGCTCACCGCCGTCGTTTACGAACGTCATTCAGTATTTTCGGATTGGCGTTTGGGAAGACTGCTGATTGAGCAAATGCGTGCAGCCAATGACGAGGGAATGGTTCAGTCGCTGGCGTGGGTGGTGATGCCGGATCATCTGCATTGGCTGATTGAATTGAAACAAGGTTCATTGGCAGCGCTCATGTGCCGCGTGAAATCGCGCAGTTGTCGTTCGATCAATCTCAAGCGCAGCAGTCAGGGACGGTTATGGCAACGCGGTTACTACGACCGGGCGTTGCGTCGCGACGAAGACCTTAAAGCGGCGGCCCGATACATCATCATGAACCCGTTGCGCGCCGGATTGGTTCGGCGTGTGGGGGACTACCCATTGTGGGATGCAATCTGGCTTTGAAGATCAAAGGATCGCAGCCTTCGGCAGCTCCTACATGGAATGGTGTACACCCTGTAGGAGC
>NZ_AKJR01000231.1:0-6984 GCF_000282235.1 Pseudomonas sp. GM24
CCCTCACCCCAGCCCTCTCCCGGAGGGAGAGGGAGCCGATCGAGGTGTCTGAAGAGGTACGTCGACCTGAAAGACCGAGTTGATTATGAGATCAGCACAAAGCCTTTCTCGATTATGGATTCGGTGAGGGACGTTCAGGTCGGCGTATTGCGTGAATCTCCCCCAATCAGTCCCCTCTCCCTCCGGGAGAGGGTTAGGGTGAGGGGCTCTTTAATAGACATCACGCCGATATCGACCCTGCTCAATCAACCGCTCCACTTCGGCGCTGCCGAGAATATCGTTGAGCACTTGATCAACCCCCGAAGCCATCCCCTGCAAGCTGCCACAGATATAAATAACCGCCCCCTCCGCCAGCCATCTCTTCAGCTCATCAGCCGATTCACGCAAACGATCCTGCACATAAACCTTCTCCACCTGATCCCGCGAAAACGCCAGATCCAGCCGTTCCAGATCGCCATTGATCAACCACTCTTCCAGCTCCGCGCGGCAGAGGAAATCATGTTCGCGATTACGCTCGCCAAACAGCAACCACTGGCGCTGTTGACCATCGGCAATCCGCGCCTTGAGCAAGCTGCGCAACCCGGCCAGACCCGTACCGTTGCCCAGCAGAATCATCGGCACGGGTTCGTTCGGCAGATGGAAACCACTGTTGCGCCGCACCCGCAAACTGATGCTGCCGCCCACCGGCGCATGCTCGGTCAGCCAACCGGAACCGATGCCAAGGGTGCCATCGGCATGCTGTTCCTGACGCACGATCAACTCCAGCACACCGTCGGCGGCAATCGAGGCGATCGAGTATTCGCGCATGGCCAGCGGCACCATCGCATCGACCAGCGATTGCGCATGCAAACCCACCAGATGTGCGCGGTGCTCGGGCAATTGCCGCGACGCCAGCGCGACTTCCAGAGGTTCGTCGAGGCCGTTGATTTTTACTGTGGTCTCGCCACGAATGCCGAGGCCGTCGAGGAAGTGTTCGATGGCCCACGGGCAGTTGCGTGGCAGTACTTCGACCAGGTCGCCGGCCAGCCAACTGCTGGTGTTCGGTGCGCTCAGGCCCAACAAGTAAACCGGCGCACCGCTGCTGTCCGGGTTCAACAGTTCGCGGCGTGTCAGCGTCCAGTTGTCGTAGTTCGGCGCTTGCCAGGTATCGATGGGGGCTTGCCCGGTGAGCAGGCCGAGTTGGGTTTGCCAATGGCGCAGCGCGTACGGGTCGCCACTGTCGACTTCCACCGGCGCGAACAGGGTCTTGCCGCCGTGCTCGCTCAGCCACTGATGCAGTCGCTTGGCGAAGCCGCAGAAGTGCTGATACTGACGATCACCGAGGCCGAGCACCGAGTAATTCAGGCTATCGAGCGTTGCCGCCTTGCCCAGCACTTTGCGCTCGAACCCGCGCGCGCTGTCCGGTGCTTCGCCGTCGCCAAACGTGCTGACCACAAACAGCGCGTTGTTCGATTCACGCAAATCCTGCTCGCTGACATTCGCCAGCGGCTGTACCTTCACCGGCAATCCGGCGGCCTGCAATTGCCCGGCGGTCTGCCACGCCAGTTGCTCGGCAAAACCGCTCTGGCTGGCGAAGCCGATCAGCCAGGCCGACGCATCGCCCGCCGGTTGAGCGAGACATTTGCGCGCATCCTTGATCTGCTTTTTCTTGCGTCGACGATCGAGGTACAGCAGCCATCCGGTAATGAAAAACAGCGGCATGCACACCGCCGCGAGCGTGATGATGATCCGCCCGACCAGACCGAAATAACTGCCGACGTGCAGCGCATAAATGCTGGTCAACAGTTGCGCCTTGAAGCTCTTGTCGGCGTAGCGGTCGACGCGTTTGACGATGCCGGTGGCCGGGTCGAGGGTGATCTGGTTCAGCGCGCGATCATGCGGCGAGCTGTCCAGCAGGTAGAACACCGTTGCCGGTTGGCCAGCGACGGCCGGCATACGGATGTTGTAGGCGGCCAGACCCGGACCTGCGGCGCTGTAGATGCTGCTCCACATCGCTGCGTAATCGGCGGTCGGTGCCGGGCCTTCCGGCGCCGGGCCGCGACCACCGCGCACGCGCTCGTTTTGCGGCGCGTCGGAGAGCAATTTGGTCAGGCCTTTGTTGTACCACTCATACGACCACGACAACCCGGTCAACGCCAGCAGCAGATAGACCAGCAGACACCACGTGCCGGCCACCGAGTGCAGATCCCAGTTGAAGGCGCGACCTTTTTTCTTCCAGTCCAGCGTCAGCCACACGCGCCAGCTGTTCCACTGACGTGGCCAGCGCAGGTACAGGCCGGAGAGGCAGAAGAACAACAGAATCAGCGTGCAGGCGCCGGTGATGTTGCGGCCGGTATCGCCCATGGCGAGGAAGCGGTGCAGTTGCAGCATCAGGCCGAAGAAATCCTGGCCGACGGCATCGCCCATGAAGTCGGCGGTGTACGGATCGAAATAGCGCATCTCACCGCGACGTTCACCCTTGGGCGGGGTGAAGAAGACTTTCGCCGCGTTGCCGCTGTCGGTTTCGACCCAGAGCATCGAAACCTTTTTGCCCGACGTGGCTTCGATGCGCTCGACCAGTTCGACGGGCGGTAGCACGCCGGCGACTTGTTTTTCCACCTGCAGAACGGAAGGATTCAGCGCCCGCAGGATTTCGTCCTGAAACGAATAGGCCGCGCCGGTGATGCCCATCAACGCCAGCACGAGGCCTGCGGTGATGCCAAAAAACCAGTGCAACTGGAACAGGGTTTTCTTCAACACGTCACTCGCCGTCCATTCGGAAATTGTCTTCACGGCGCGCATTATGCCGTGGGTTATCGAGAAGCGTTCTTTCTTACGCACAAAAGCCCCGTTCAATTGAATGAACGGGGCCCACTGTTTTTTGTAGGAGTTGCCGAAGGCTGCGATCTTTTGATTTTTTTTCAGAATCAAAAGCAAGATCAACAGATCGCAGCGTGCCGCAGCTCCTACAGGGTCAGAAGTGGAAGTTGGTGCTCAACAATGCCGTACGGCCCGCCGCCTGGTTGGCGAAGTGGGTCGAGAAGGCTTTGTCGTAGTAGGTTTCGTTGGTCAGGTTCTGCACGTTGAGTTGCAGGTCGACGTTCTTGGTCAGCTTGTACGCCGCCATCGCGTCGTAACGCACATACGAATCGACCATGGTCGTATTGGCCACGCTGCCGTAGACGTCGTCGACATAGAACGCGCCACCACCGAGGGTCAGCTTCGGAGTGACCTGATAAGTAGTCCACAGGCTGGCGCTGTTTTTCGGCGTGTTAGGCAGCTCGTTGCCATCGTTGGCCCGGCCCAGTGGACCGCCATCGACTTGTTCGCTGTCCATGAAGGCGTAACCGGCGAACACTTGCCACTTGTCGGTGATCTTGCCGCTGGCCGACAGCTCGACACCTTGCACACGGGTCTTGCCGGCGTTTTCGTACGAGGTGGTGTCGACTTGCACACGAGCGTTTTCTTTCTCGGTGCGGAAGATGTCAGCGGTCAGCGACAAGCGATCGTTGAGCAGATCCCACTTGGTGCCGATTTCATAGTTCTTGGTGGTTTCCGGCTCCATGTCGCTGCTCAGCAGGTTGCCGCTGCGATCCGGGGTGCCGCCCAACGGGTTGCCTTCCTGACCTTCGCCCAAGGTGTTGCCCGGTGGCGTGGCCGAGGTGGCGTAGGAAGCGTAGATGCTGCCGTTTTCCGCAGGCTTGTAGACGACGCCGAACTGACCGGTGACGAACTCGCTGGTGTCATCGCCCTTGGACGTGGTGGTGCCAGCGGCGTTGTAGGTCTTGTAGTCGGTGTCGAAGTGGTCGTAACGCAGGCCCATGTTCACCAGCCACTGCTCGTTCAGCTCCAGGGTGTCGAACACATACAGCGCGTAGGTGTTGGCCTGGGTGTCGGTGCCGGCGTAGTTGCGCGAGATTGCGCCGTTCCA
This sequence comes from Pseudomonas sp. GM24, assembly GCF_000282235.1. NCBI lineage: Bacteria > Pseudomonadati > Pseudomonadota > Gammaproteobacteria > Pseudomonadales > Pseudomonadaceae > Pseudomonas > Pseudomonas sp. GM24. Next base: position 3,911 of record NZ_AKJR01000231.1, read on the forward strand.
CGGATCGTTCGGGTTCGGGTTCGACAGCGAGGTGCAGTTGTAGCCACTGGCTGCGCCGATCAGGCCCGGGTTGCAGTTAGTGGTCACTGCGCTGGTGCGCGGCGTGGTGTCGGTGTTGACGTTATACGAAGACTTCTGGCTTTCCTCACGGGTGTACTCGACGCCGGTGGAGAAGCTGTTCTTGAAGCCGGCGACGTAGAAATTGCCGAACAGGTCAGTCTGGTTGGTGGTGGTTTCGGTGTTGCTCACCCGCGTATTGGCACGACGCCAGAGGCTGCCATTGTTGACGTTGCCCTTGCTGTCGTCCGGCTGGGTCAGGATGTAATCCTGCATGCTGCTGCCGTGGCGCAGGGTGTTCTTGATCGTCAGCGAATCGCTCAGATCATGCTCGATGGCGAAGGTCGCAGTGTCGGTGCGGCCCTTGCGGAAGTCGCGATCCAGACCGTAGAAATTGCTGTGGTCACCGCCAGCGTAGGGTTTGTCCGGATTGGACTTGGTACGTGCCGCCGAACCGCCGGTTGGAATGGTGTACGGCACGCCCGAATCCGGAGTGTCGTTGCTTTCGAGATGGTAGTAGTCGAGGTTGACGCGGGTGTCGGTGCCCAGGCCAAAGGCCAGGGACGGGGCGATGCCCCAGCGGTCGTAATCGACTTTATCGCGACCGGCGACGTTGCTCTCATGGCTCATCAGGTTCAGACGGCCAGCAGCGGTGTCGCTGAACTGGTAGTTGCCGTCGAGGGTGTAACGCTGGGTCTGATCGGAACCCCAGGTGAAACCACCATCGAACGAGTTGCCCAGGTGGGCTTTCTTGCTCACCAGGTTGATGCTGCCGCCTGCCGCGCCGCGACCGCCGATGGCAGAGTTCGGGCCCTTACTGACTTCAATGTTTTCCACGGCGAAGATCTCGCGGCTCTGCGAACCGGTGTCGCGCACGCCGTCGAGGTAGGTGTCGCCCTGCGCGTCGAAACCGCGGATGAACGGACGGTCACCCTGTGGGTTGCCGCCTTCACCGGCACCGAAGGTGATGCCCGGCACGGTGCGCAGCGCGTCCTGCATGTTCAGCGCGCCGGTGTCTTTCAGAACCTGCTGTGGAATAACGGTCACCGAGCGCGGCGTGTCGACCAGCGGCGCGGTGTACTTGGGCGAGGAGGCTTTTTCGACCTGGTAGGACGTCGAGTCCTGGGCTTCGCCGGTGATGGCGGTGGCGTCCAGGGCGATGGCATTGCCGGCGGCTTTGCTGTCGGTTTTTTCCGCGGCGAAGACCATCTGGCCAGCGGAGCCGGCGGTGATTGCCACACCTATTGCAGAGGCGAGCAGACGTGGTGAACTGACCGGTAATTGTGCGTGTTGACGTGCCATTTTTATTCCCCTCCCCAAGGATTTGAGGCGGCGGAATATAGGGTAAACAGGTATTCGTATCAATTGCGAAACATTGTTATTCGCACTGAATTTACATTCTTTACAATTTAACCTTACGGTTTTTGCCAGTTCATTCGTCTCTCGGGTTTTACAGGGACAATAAGAATCAATACCATTGCCGCCTCTTTGCCATCAGGTGTCATTGCCATGCTGTTGCACATCCCCGGGCTGTTCGCGAAAGACGAAGTGCAGCGCATCCGCGAGGCACTGGAGCAGGCCGATTGGGCCGATGGCAAGATCACCGCTGGCTTTCAATCGGCCAAGGCCAAGCACAATCTGCAACTGCCAGAAGGTCATCCGTTGGCCAAGGAAATCGGTGCGGCGATGCTGGAGCGGTTGTGGAAAAACCCGCTGTTCATGTCCGCCGCGCTGCCGCACAAAGTCTTCCCGCCGTTAGTGAACTGTTACACGGCCGGTGGCAGCTTCGATTTCCACATCGACAACGCCGTGCGCCAGCCCAAGGGCAGCATCGAGCGCGTGCGCACCGATCTGTCGGCGACGTTGTTTTTCAGCGAGCCTGCGGATTACGACGGCGGCGAGCTGGAAATCCAGGATACCTATGGCACCCAGCGGGTGAAGTTGCCGGCCGGCGACATGGTGTTGTACCCGGGCACCAGCCTGCACAAGGTCAATGCGGTCACTCGCGGTGCGCGTTATGCGTCGTTTTTCTGGACACAGAGTCTGGTGCGCGAAGACAGCCAGCGCGCGTTGCTGTTCGAGATGGACGGGGCGATTCAGCAACTGACTCAAGACCTGCCTGATCACCCTTCGCTGATCCGCCTCACCGGCACCTATCACAACTTGCTGCGGCGCTGGGTCGAGGTATGAGTTTCCAGCTGCGCCGCGAGGAAGTCCTCGACGGCGAACAACTTAGCGCCATGCTCGGCGAAAGTCCGGCCCGTGCTGCGCAGGCGATTTTGCTGGCGGCGGGGGAGGGCGAAGTTGAAGCGCAGGCGTTGCTCGGACAAATCCTGCTCGACGGCCAAGGCATCGCCCAGGATCAAGCGCTGGCGCTGCGCTGGTTCGGCATCGCTGCCGCGCGCGGGCATCTGATGGCGCGCAATATGCTCGGGCGTTGTCATGAGCATGGCTGGGGCGTTGCTGCGGATGCATCGGTTGCTGCGCAGCATTACCGGATCGCAGCGAATGCCGGGCTGGATTGGGCGATGTACAACCTCGCCAATCTGCTGGCGACCGGGCGGGGAGTGGCGGTGGATCATCAACAGGCGTTGGCGCTGTATCGGCGCGCGGCTGAATTGGGCCATGCGAAATCGATGAATCTGCTGGGGCGCTATCTGGAGGAAGGGCAGGAGTGCCCGGCGGATCCGGTTGCGGCGCGCGATTGGTATCGGCGTTCGGCCGAGGCTGGGGATTTTCGTGGGCAGTTCAGTTTTGCTGCAGTTTTAGCGGATGAGGGGCGGATTGATCAGGCGGTCGATTGGCTTGAGAAAGCTTTGGTCGGCGGCAATCTGAATTTTTTGCGGGTGGCGAGTCAGGCGTTGGCGAGTGCTGTTGATCTGAGGATTCAGGCGTTGGCTGAGCGGTATGCGCTTCGGTGCCAAGAGCCCTCACCCTAACCCTCTCCCAGAGGGAGAGGGGACTGACCGAGTTGGATGTTCCGGATACACCGACCTGAGATATCCGGTCGAACTCAG
>NZ_AKJR01000232.1:0-8059 GCF_000282235.1 Pseudomonas sp. GM24
CAACGGACGCTCCGCGTTCGGCTCTGGAAGGGACGCGGAGCGTCCCGGGCTGCATTCCCACGCAGAGCGTGGGAACGATCAGGTTCGAGGCAACTCAATCACAAACCGCGTCCATCCCGCCTCTGATTCGCAATGAATCTGCCCACCATGGGCGCGGATGATCGACTGAGTAATCGCCAATCCCAACCCCGCATGCTCACTGCTGCCTTCCTGCCGCGCCGGATCGGCCCGATAAAATCGATCAAACAGGCGTGGCAACAACTCCGCAGAAATCCCCTCGCCACTGTTCTCGACTGAAATGCGTACCGCGTTCGGTTGATCAACGATCCGCAAGCTCACATCGCCCTCAGCCGGGGTAAACCGCAGCGCGTTATCCAGCAGATTCGACAAGGCCCGGCGCAACATACTGCGATCACCCTCGATCTGCGCATTGCCCTCACGCGTCAGTTTGACCCCGGCGTCCTCCGCCAGCGGCGCAAAAAATTCCAAAAGCACATCTGTTTCATCCGCCAGTTCCAGCGGTTCCCGCTTGGGCATCAGCAAGCCATGATCGGCCTTGGCCAGATACAACATGTCGTTGACCAGTTGTGCCATCCATTGCAGTTCTTCGAGGTTGCTGTGCAGCGCTTCGCGGTAGTCCTCGATCGGCCGGGGGCGGGTGAGGGTGACCTGAGTGTGGGTCAGCAGGTTCGACAGTGGTGTACGCAACTCATGGGCAATGTCGGCGGAAAACGCCGAGAGCCGCTGAAACGAGTCGTCGAGGCGTGCGAGCATGGCGTTGAAGCTGTGGGACATTTCCGCAAGTTCTGGCGGCATTTGCGCTTCGGGCAGTCGCGCATTCAGCGATTGTGCGGAAATCCCACGGGCGACTGCACTCATGCGTCGCAATGGCCGTAAGCCGCTGCGTGCTGCCCAGGCACCGAGCAACGCCGTCGCCAGCGCTGACAACCCGACGGTCAGCCAGATCAGGTGCTGCATGCGTTGCAGGAAGTGTTGGTGATGGGTGATGTCCAGCAACAAGGACAGTTGCGGTGAATCGGCTTTGTCCGGGTAGAGCGGGGCGTTAAGCACGCGGTAATCGGTGCCGTCATGGCTGATGGTCGACAGGCCGGATTGTTGCGGCAAATCCTTGGGGATTTGCGTCGAACTGTCATACCAGCGCTGGCCGTCAGTGCCGGTAATGCGCAATGACAGATCGGCCTGACGGCTCAGCTCATCCGCCAGCCGTGCTTCACGTTGACCGGGCTGAAGATCCTGCAAGGCGCGGCGCAGGCCGATTAGTTTGCCGTCCAGCTGTTGCTGGTCGAGTTCGATAAAGTGCGCTTCGCTGGCGCGGTTGAACAAAACCCCGGCGAACAGCGAAACCACAGCGGTGCAAGCGGCAAACAACAAGGCCAGGCGCGAACTCAGGGACAACCGGCGCATCAGGCGCCACGCTCTTCGAGCACGTAACCCATGCCGCGCACGGTGTGGATCAGTTTGTTGGGGAATTCGTCGTCGATCTTCAGGCGCAAACGGCGGATCGCCACTTCGATGACATTGGTATCGCTGTCGAAATTCATGTCCCAGACCTGTGAAGCGATCAGCGACTTTGGCAGCACTTCGCCTTGGCGACGCAGGAGCATTTCCAATAGTGCGAATTCCTTTGCCGTCAGGTCGATGCGCTGGCCGCTGCGTTCGACGCGGCGACGGATCAGATCCAGGCGCAAATCGGCCAGTTGCAGGCTGGTTTCCTGGGTTGTAGCACTGCCGCGACGCAACAGGCTACGTACCCGCGCCAGCAGTTCGGAGAAGGCGAACGGTTTGACCAGGTAATCGTCGGCGCCCAGTTCGAGGCCGTGAACTCTGTCCTCTACGGCGTCTTTGGCTGTCAGAAAAAGTACCGGCGTATCCAGCCCGGCGCTGCGCACCGCTTGCAGGATCTGCCAGCCACTGCGCCCTGGCAGCATCACGTCGAGGATCAGCAGCGCGTAATCACCACTCAGCGCCAGATGCTGACCACTGTTGCCGTCGGCCACCAGTTCCGTATTGAACCCGGCCTCGGTCAGGCCCTGACGCAGGTATTGGCCGGTTTTCGCTTGGTCTTCGACGATCAACAGTTTCATGGGCGACTCGGGTGGGTTCGGGGGTGTTGTAGTCACGAAAGCTTTATACCGTGAGCGCTGGCGGCAAACGCCAACCTGACAAAGTTGTAATCTGCCTGTCAGGTAGATGCCAGCGCCGGCCGGCTAAAGTTTCCCATAAGCTGAACCTTATCTTGTTGGAGAACGACCATGTTTTTACGCCAATCCCTAGCCATCTGTTTTTTGGCAATGAGTTCGACGGCGTTTGCAGCACCCGCGCACACCTATGATTTCGGCCAGCCAGCACCAGCCGCCAAAGCCTCGCGCAGCATTGAAGTGGTGATGGGCGATATGTCCTTCGATCCCAAGGCGATTCAGATCAAGGCCGGTGAGACCGTTCGTTTTGTGCTGGTGAATAAAGGCCAGTTGTTGCACGAATTCAACCTCGGTGACGCGGCGATGCATGCCAAGCACCAGCAGGAAATGTTGCAGATGCAGCAAAGCGGCATGCTGACGCCTACCGGCATGAAGGAAATGTCCCACGATATGGCCGGCATGGATCACGCAGCGATGGGCCATGGCATGAAACATGACGATCCGAACAGCGTGCTGGTCGAGCCGGGCAAAACCGCTGAGTTGACCTGGACCTTCAGCAAGGCCACCAGCTTGGAATTTGCCTGCAATATTCCCGGGCATTATCAGGCGGGCATGGTCGGCAAACTGACGGTCAGTCAGTAAGCACTCAAAGGCGCGGGCAAAGGCTGGTAGAATCCGCTGATTATTCAGTCAGGTTTCCGCCATGCATCCCGCAGCCGAACATTCGCCGCTGGGCAAATCCAGCGAATACATCGCCACGTACACGCCGTCCCTGCTGTTCCCGATTCCGCGCACCCCGAAATGGGCCGAGCTGGGCCTGACCGCCGACACCCTGCCGTATAAAGGTGTGGATTTCTGGAACTGCTTCGAGCTGTCGTGGCTGTTGCCATCCGGCAAGCCCGTGGTGGCGATCGGCGAATTCAGCATCCCGGCGGATTCGCCGAATATCATCGAGTCGAAGTCGTTCAAGCTGTATTTGAACTCGCTGAACCAGACGGCGTTTGCCGACGTGGCGTCCTTGGAAGCGACCCTGATCAAGGATCTGTCGGCCGCCGCCGGCAAACCGGTGGGGGTGCGCGTTCGCAGCCTCAAGGACGTTGAAGCGGAAGGCGTTGTGGCGTTGCCGGGCGTGTGCATCGACGATCTGGATATCAGCGTCAGCAACTACGAGCATCCGCGCCCGGAACTGCTGCGTTGCGACGACTCGCGGATTGTCGAGGAGACGGTGTATAGCCATCTGCTCAAATCCAATTGCCCGGTGACCAGTCAGCCGGACTGGGGCACAGTGGTGGTGGAATATCGTGGATCGGCACTGGATCACGCCAGTTTGCTCGAATACATCGTCAGCTTCCGCCAGCACTCGGACTTCCATGAGCAGTGTGTGGAGCGGATTTTCCTTGATCTGCAGCGCTTGCTGAAACCAGAAAAGCTGACGGTGTTTGCACGTTACGTGCGTCGCGGTGGATTGGACATCAACCCATATCGCAGCACCGAAAGCGTACAGCTGCCGAATCACCGCCTCGTGCGTCAATAAAGATCAACTGTAGGGGAACGCATTGCCAAAGTTGAAATGAAAAAGCCCTGCCAGTGATGGCAGGGCTTTTTGCGTTTCGGGGAGAATCAGATCCCCATGCTGCCCAGCGCATTAACGATGTTGCGCAGGGTGCCGGCAATGGCCGGATGTTCGAGTTCAAAGCGATCAACCGCCAGATTGACGCCGTCAGCGATGCTGGCGTCTTGCGTGGCAGTCTCCAGTTGAATTTCGGATTCAATCTGCGCCATCAGCGCATGCAAATCCTCACGCTCGGCTTCCGACAGCGGCGGATTCTGTTCCAGCTGCTCGCGCAGGGTATCGAGCTGTTTTTGCAGTTCTTGGGCGGGCATGGTGTTTTCCTTTTATCAATAGGCACTGGCATTGACCGCAGCCGCGCGCCAAAGGTCTATGGCTGACCTTTAGATTAATCCACTCCCGGCAAACCTGCATGATCCCGATCAGGGCTTTTCGCCTTTGTGACGGCGCAGGCTGATGTCGGCCAGGCAGGTGTCGAGTTCACCCAAGTGATCGATAACCGAATGCACGCCGAGGCCGAACAACTGCATCGTCGCCTTGCCACGCAGTTGTTCGCGTTCTTTCTGGCTCAGCGCTTGCCATTCGCCCGGCGCCAGGCCGCACAGCGAGCCGCAGGAGGCGAGGCCGATCGTCCACAGACCGGCGTTAAGGCCCGATTGCAGCAAGCGCGGCTCACCACTGACCAATACGCAGCCGTCCAGACTGCTGACGTTCAGGTCCATCAGGGCCTGCCAGCAAGCGTTCGGTGCAGGCCATGGATTGATTGTTGCCGAATGTTGCGCAGGTTTGATCCACGTCGGCAGTGAGGCCGACAAGGACCGGGCGAGGGCAGGGGGCAGTTCATCCAGCCAGACACAGGGAATCTGCTGGCGCTGCAAACTGTGCAAACTGTCGAATGCGCCTGGTGTGGCTTCAGCGTATTCAGGCAGGGCGATCGTCTGTTGCCGGGCGCGGGCACCGAAATCCACCAGGCAACCGCTGAGTCCAAACAGTACCGCAGTCAGTCTGGGCGCGGCGACGGGCAAGGTTTCGGCGTGTGTCATGGCAACATCCCTGAAATAACGATCAGGCTAGGGCGTATCAGTGACAGTTGGATGACAGCGGTGTGAAGGGCGATGCACGAAGCGTCCTACAGACTGCTGCATTGCGCGGACTGTCCAAACGGGCTTTTACGCTTATACTAGCGACCTGAATAGCCGGGCCCAGAGGTCCGCGACAGTACCATTCCAAGGAGTTTTTCTATGCGCTGGAGCAATCCGCTCGCTCAGCTTTGTTTATGTGCCGGCCTGTTGCTGGCTCCGTTCGCCACTCAGGCGGCAACGGAAGAAGACCCTTGGGAAAGCGTTAACCGTCCAATTTTCCAGTTCAACGACTTCGTTGATACTTACGCGCTGAAGCCATTGGCGCAGGGCTATGAGTTCGTCACACCGCAGTTCCTCGAAGACGGCATCCACAACATGTTTCGCAACGTCGGTGACGTCACCAACCTTGCCAACAACATCCTGCAAGCCAAACCGGCTGCCGCTGGCGTCGACACCGCTCGCCTGATCTTCAACACCACCTTCGGCCTGCTCGGTTTCTTCGATGTCGGCACCAAGATGGGCCTGAACCGTAGCGACGAAGACTTCGGTCAGACTCTCGGTTACTGGGGCGTCGGCAGCGGTCCGTATGTGATGCTGCCGCTGATGGGTCCGAGCACCTTGCGTGACGCACCGTCGAAATACGTCGACAGCTACACCGGTATGTACCGCTACATCGACCACGTGCCTACGCGTAACTCGATCTTCGGTCTGAACATCGTCGATACCCGCGCCAGCCTGCTGTCGAGCGAGAAGCTGATCAGCGGCGACAAATACACCTTCATCCGCAATGCCTACTTGCAGAACCGCGAGTTCAAGGTGAAGGATGGCCAGGTCGAAGACGATTTTTAATCTCGACCGATAAAAACAAGGCGACCTCAGGGTCGCCTTTTTTGTGTGTAGCTATTTCATCTTCAGGATGGTCAGGCCGAGCTTCTGGCCGCCGCCATCCTGTGCCCTGACCCAGACCACTTCGGTCTCTGCCTCAAGGCCGCTGAGTGCGGCGTGATCGGAGTCGATGCGTACGCTCAAACGGTCGCCGACCGCGAACCGACGCGGCGCTTCGACCTGCATGCCACTGCTGGAGAGGTCGATGCACACCCCTGAAATCTGAACGCCTTCATGAATCAACACGATATCGGCATCGACCCGCATGCGGATGAAATCGCGCTTTTCGCTGTAGTCCCGACTGGTTTGACTCATGGTTACGTCCTTCCATTGGGTTACGGTTTGAGCTGTTCTTATAACTCTCGGTGATTTGACAAGTAAAGTCGTCAAGCGACCATCGGCGCATGCTTGAAACGCTCTGCGGATGGGAGTACCGTCTGCGCCTTAGAAGGGCACCTCTGATATAACCGCGTTTGCAGACAATGCTCGAAAGCGGTGCAGCAGAGAGGCTAGAAAGCGAATCCAGTAGTCTGCGCAGGGCCCGATGCCCCGCCAACTACGCCAACCTAATTCTGGCGCCGTTTGCCCACATGCCAAAAACCAGTGCCACGCTGCTGATAATCGATGATGACGAAGTAGTGCGCGCGAGCCTCGCGGCCTATTTGGAAGACAGTGGTTTCAGCGTCCTGCAGGCCAGCAACGGCCAACAGGGTCTTCAGGTATTCGAGCAAGAACAGCCCGACTTGGTCATCTGCGATCTGCGCATGCCGCAGATGGGCGGTCTCGAACTGATCCGTCAGGTTACCGAGCGTTCACCGCAGACGCCGGTGATCGTGGTGTCGGGTGCCGGCGTGATGAACGACGCGGTCGAGGCTCTGCGCCTGGGCGCGGCGGACTACCTGATCAAGCCTCTCGAAGATCTGGCTGTGCTCGAGCACTCTGTGCGCCGGGCCCTGGATCGTGCGCGCCTGCTGGTGGAAAACCAGCGCTACCGCGAGAAGCTGGAAAAGGCCAACCGCGAGCTTGAGGCCAGCCTCAACCTGCTCCAGGAAGACCAGAACGCCGGTCGCCAGGTGCAGATGAACATGCTGCCGGAAAGCCCGTGGAGCATCGACGAGTTCAAGTTCGCGCACCAGATCATCCCGTCGTTGTACCTGTCGGGTGATTTTGTCGACTATTTCCGTGTCGACGAGCGCCGGGTCGCGTTTTACCTGGCGGACGTCTCCGGTCATGGCGCCTCTTCAGCCTTCGTCACCGTGCTGCTGAAGTTCATGACCACGCGCTTGCTGTTCGAATCCAAGCGCAACGGCACATTGCCGGAATTCAAGCCTTCGGAAGTCCTTGGTCATATCAACCGGGGGCTGATCAGTTGTAAGCTGGGTAAACACGTCACAATGGTCGGTGGAGTCATCGACGAGGAGACCGGTTTGTTGACCTATAGCATCGGCGGCCATCTGCCGTTGCCTGTGTTGTACACGCCTGACAGTGTTCGTTATCTCGAAGGGCGTGGTCTGCCGGTGGGGCTGTTCAATGAAGCCACCTACGAAGACCACGTGCTTGAGCTGCCGCCGACATTCAGCCTGACGCTGATGTCCGATGGCATTCTGGATCTTTTGCCAGAACCTACGCTCAAAGAAAAAGAAGCCGCTTTGCCTCAACGGGTGAAGTCGGCGGGCGGCAGCCTGGATGGTCTGCGGCAAGTGTTTGGATTGGCCACGCTAGGGGAGATGCCGGATGATATCGCCCTGTTGGTGTTGAGCAGGAATCTTTAATGAGTACCGGTAGAATCCAGTTCGCCGAGCAGGACGGCACCTTCGTCCTGAAGTTCGTCGGTGAAGTTCGCCTGACCCTGTGTTCGGCGTTGGATGCGACTATTGAGAAAATCTTCACCGCGCTGAATTTCAACGCGATCGTGATCGATTTGACCGAAACCCGCAGCATCGACAGCACGACGTTGGGCCTGTTGGCCAAACTGTCGATCCTGTCGCGGCAGAAGGTCGGCCTGTTGCCGACCGTCGTCACCACCCACGAAGACATTACCCGTCTGCTGCAATCGATGGGCTTCGAGCAGGTGTTCAACATCGTCAACCACCCGGTGCCATGCCCGGAGTGCCTGGACGACCTGCCGGATCAGGACCAGTCGGAAGAAGTGGTGCGGATCAAGGTGCTCGAAGCGCACAAGATCCTCATGGGCCTCAACGATTCCAATCGTGAAGCGTTTCATGATCTGGTGAATGCCCTCGAGCGGCATTGATCCGCTGAATTGAGGGTAGGCCCTGCTGGCCTCATCGCGAGCAGGCTCACTCCTACAGGGTTCTTCATTCGACACACAATCGCGATCAAACCACAGATCCCCTGTAGGA
>NZ_AKJR01000233.1:0-6732 GCF_000282235.1 Pseudomonas sp. GM24
GAGTCGAACTCAGACTTTGAAATGTATGAAGATCTGCTCCCTTTCCCCCTCTCCCTCTGGGAGAGGGCTGGGGTGAGGGGCTTTTGACCTTAATCTCAAAATTTACAGGCTGAACCGCCCAACCATGTTGTTCAAATCCAGCGCCAACCGCGACAGCTCATTGCTCGCCGCACTGGTCTGATTCGCGCCAGTCGCCGATTGCACCGACAAATCACGAATATTCACCAGATTGCGATCCACTTCCCGCGCCACTTGTGCCTGCTCTTCAGCGGCGCTGGCGATCACCAGGTTGCGCTCGTTGATCTCGACGATGGCGGTGTTGATGGTGTCCAGCGACATGCCGGCACCACGGGCGATGTTCAGGGTCGACTCGGCACGCTCGGTGCTGTTGCGCATCGAATCCACGGCGTGTTCGGTGCCGCTCTGAATGCTGCCGATCATCCGCTCGATTTCGCTGGTCGACTGCTGAGTGCGATGCGCCAAGGCACGTACTTCATCCGCCACCACCGCAAAACCACGGCCGGCTTCACCGGCGCGTGCCGCTTCAATCGCTGCGTTCAGTGCCAGCAGGTTGGTCTGATCGGCCAGACCACGAATCACATCCAGCACTTTGCCAATGTCGCGGGATTCATTGGCCAGATCGCCGATCAACGACGCAGTGCTTTGCACATCGGCGCTCATGCGTTCGATGGCGCTGACCGTTTCCTGGACCAGATCACGACCATCACCGGCCGAGGTGGTGGCATTCTTCGAGGCTTCCGAAGTGCTCACTGCGTTGCGCGCGACTTCTTCCACAGCGCTGGTCATTTCATTGACAGCAGTGGCCGCCTGTTCGATTTCGTTGTTCTGCTGAGTCAGACCACGCGCGCTTTCGTCGGTGACGCTGTTCAGTTCTTCCGCTGCCGAAGCCAACTGAGTCGCCGAGCCGGAAATACGCTGCAGGGTGTCACGTAGCTTCGATTGCATCTTCGCCATGGCTGCCAGCAGGCGGCCAGCTTCGTCTTCACCGTCAACGTGGATCGGCTGGGTCAGGTTGCCTTCGGCGATGGTTTCCGCAGCTTCCAATGCTTTGGAGATCGGCTTGGTGATGCTGACGGTCAGCAGCCATGCGAAGAGAAATGTCAGGCCAGTGGCGATCACCAACAGCGTGACCACAAGGTTGAAAGACATCGAAAACTGATCGCTCGCGCCTTTATCCGTCTCGGCGATTTGCTGAGTGTTGATCTCCAGCAAACGCGCGAGGGCGGTGTTCACCGCTTCCGAGTTGCTCAGCAAGTCCGAGTTGAGCATCTGCCGCAGTTCATCGATCTGATTGTTGCGCGACAGGGTTTTCATCCGGTCTTCGAGCTGGCGGTACTGCGCGAGCAACTGTATGTATTGATCATAAGCCGCGCGTTCTTGCGGGCCGTCGATCAACGGCTCGTAGGCGCGCTGGGCGTCGGCGATCTGCTTGTTGCGCAACTCGAACAGTTCGACAGTCTTTTGTTGAACGTCCGGTTCACGGTTGATCAGCAACCGATACGACAAAACACGCAGGCGCAGGGTCAGTTGGGTGAACTCGTCGAGGGCCTTGATCGAAGGCACACTGGCCGTGGCGATGTCTTCGCCTGCTGCGCGGATTTTGCTCATCTGATTAAGCGCAAACACGCCGAGAACCAGCATCAGGCCGCCGATCAGGGCGAAGCCGGTAAACGCCCGTGGGGCGATATTCATATTGCGAAGGGACATGGGGCGGATACCAAGAGAGGGCCGCGTCCATGCGGGCTGAGACTGCTGTATGGATGACTTATCGGTCATGCGACTAAAGTCTTGAGGTGCTGTGCGTATTTGTCGCAGAAGGGCTTGGGCGACGAAGTGCAGGAACCAGATCGGCAGATCACAGTCTTTAAAACTCGCGAGAACGGTCGGCCGCCAGGAAAATCAAGGCTTTGCGCCGGTTTAACCCTGGCATCCGTGATGACTTTTCTTTATCGTACGCGCCCTTTGAAAAACGCTTGGAAGATCAAAATGTTGGAAGCATCCCTCAGCCAATTGGAACAGCTCGTCAGCGACCTGGTGCAACAGAACCAGACCCTCGCGCAAACCAACCAGACCCTGTCCACGGAACTGGCCCAGGCCAAGGATGAAAACGAAAGCCTGCAACTGAACCTGATGGAGCAGGAAGAAAAGCACGGCGCCACCGCCGCCCGCATTCAAGCCCTGGTTGATCGCGTCAACGCAGGTCCTGTCAGCGCATGAACCACCACACAGCAGGGGTAAAAGTCGTCTCGATTCTCGGGGAGGACTATTCGATCAAGGCACCGGCCGGGGAAGAACAGACCCTGCTGGACGCGGCACTGATGCTCAAGGCCGCGTTGGCCGACACCAAACGCAAATACCCGACGCTGATCGGTGACCGCTTGCTGGTGCTGGCCGCGATGAATCTGTGCTCGCAGCAGATCGAAATGAAGAAGCAGCACCAGGAAGAACTCGACCGTTACCAAGAGCAAGTCAGCGCCACGGTCGACACTATTGCCAAGACCATCAACCAGGGTTGATGGAGCTGCGCACAACCAAAGAATAGATTGTCGATTGGGTTGTATACAATCGGCACGGCTGTTGCATTGTCTCGGCCACTTATTCTTTGGGGGTGCTCCATGCAGTTGTGGCGACGCAGTATTCAATGGCAGCTGATTCTCAGCATGGGCACCGCCCTGCTGGTCAGTATCCTGATCGTGGTTGGCATTTATACCCTGGTGGTCAACCGCCTCGCCCAGAGTTATCTGGTCGAACAAGCTCTGCCGTCGAGCATCGAAGCGACGCGCAACGATATCGAACGGATCCTTGTGCAACCGCTGACAGCGGCCAAGGATATTGCCAGTAATACGATGGTCCGTGACTGGCTCGCCTCAGGCGAAGACAGCAGCAAAACAGCGGGCTTCGCGCAGTATCTGGAAGGCATCCGCGCCGAACACAAAGCTTTTACCGCTTTGATCATCGGCACCGAATCCAATCACTACATCACCGAAAAAGGTCTGGATCGCACCCTCAGTCGCAGCAAACCGGCCGATGCCTGGTTCTATTCTTTCCTCGACAGCAATCAGCCGCGCACCCTCAATATCGACAACGACGGCGCCACCGGGGAATTGGCGCTGTTCATCGATCTGAAGGTCGAGCAGGCCGGCAAAGTGGTCGGCGTTGCCGGGCTAGGCTTGAGTATGAAAGAGCTGTCGGAGCTGATTCACAACTTCAGCTTTGGTGAGCGCGGCAAGGTCTATCTCGTGCGTTCCGACGGTTTGATCCAGGTGCATCCCGAAGCGCAGTTCAGCGGCAAACGCACCTTGAGCGAGCAGATCGGCGCCAATGCGGCGCAGGCCGTCATGGGCCAGAAAACGGCGATCAGCAGCAGCTTCCAGAGGGATGGCGAAGACTTCCTCGCCTTCAGCCTGCCCTTGCGCGATTTGGGCTGGACTCTGGTGGCCGAAGTGCCGCATTCGCAGATCTATGCCGAAGCCCGAAAAGCGATGTGGATGAGCGGCGGTATCGGTCTGGCCGTAGCGCTGGTGTGCCTCGCTTTGGTGGTGTGGCTGGCGCAAGGGCTGGTGCGGCCGATTCGTCAGGTAACAGCGGCGCTGGTAGCAATCGGTAGCGGCGGTGGAGATTTGACCCACCGGTTAGATTCCAGTCGCGCCGACGAGCTGGGCGATCTCGCCCGAGGCTTCAATCGTTTCCTCGACAGCCAGCGCGGGATGATCGCTGAAGTGCTGACCACTAGCGAGCGTCTGCGTACGGCCGTGGGGCAGGTGGCGAAAGTGGTGGAGAACACCGCTGAACGTTCTGGCCGTCAGCAGGAAATGACCGACATGGTCGCGACCGCCGTTCACGAAATGGGCCTGACCGTGCAGGAGATTGCGCAGAACGCCGGTAACGCGGCGCTCGCCTCGCAGACCGCGCGGGATGAAGCGATGCAGGCGCGGGAAGTGGTCGGTGGCTCGATCAAGCATATTGAAAGCATGTCCGATGAGATTGGCGTTGCGGCGGGGGCAGTGGGGGAGCTGGCGCATCAAGTCGCGTCGATCGATTCGGTGTTGGCGGTGATTCGCGGCGTGTCCGAGCAGACCAATCTGTTGGCGCTCAATGCCGCTATCGAAGCGGCGCGCGCCGGCGATATGGGGCGCGGCTTTGCGGTTGTTGCTGATGAAGTGCGCACTTTGGCGCGCAGGACGCAGGCCTCCACCGACGAAATCCAGCAGATGATCGGCAGCCTCAAGCAAGGCGCGGAAAACGCCGTGTCGTCGATGCGCACGGGGCAGGCGGCAACTGGCACCGGGGTTGAATCGAGCCAGCGCACCGGGGCATCGCTGACAGCGATTACCGGGCAGGTCGAGCGCATCAGTGACATGAACCATCAGGTCGCGACGGCGACGGAAGAGCAGTCGGCGGTGACTGAGGAAATAAACCGCAATGTGCAGGGGATTTCCGATCTGGCGCGGGCGACGGCGGGGGAGGTTCGGGCCTGTCGTGAGGATTGTCAGATGTTGCAGAGGCTGGCGGATGATCTGGCGCGGCAGATGGGTGGGTTCAAGCTGAGTTGAGTGTTGAGCCAGAAAAGCCCCTCACCCTAGCCCTCTCCCAGAGGGAGAGGGGACTGACCGTGGAAAATTCAGGAGGTACGCCGACCTGAAAGTACTGTACTGAATCCATAGTCGATGCGGTTTTTCAGGTCGATGTATAGCGTCAGACACCTCGGTCGGCCCCCTCTCCCTTTGGGAGAGGGCAGGGGTGAGGGTTGGCTTTTAGAACCACGCATCCTGCATCGCCAGACACGTATCATCCCGCGCCTCCAGCAACGCCAGTTTATGGTGACAACCCGGCACTTCCCACGTCAGAAAATACCGCGCCGCCTGCAACTTGCCTTTATAGAAGTCAGCATCCGCCGCATTACCCTTGGCCAACCCTTCCTCGGCACGAATCGCCTGCTCCAGCCAGCGCCAGCCAATCACCGTGTGGCCGAACACCTTCAGGTACAGCGCCGAATTCGCCAGGCTGCTATTGACCTTGCCCTGTGCCAGATCGGTCAACAAACCGATGGTCACCGTTTGCAGGCGCGCGACCAGTTTCTCTAACGGCTCACGCAACGCGGTCAGCGATTCATGCGCCGTTGCGCGCTCTGCCGTGGTGGCGATCAGACGAATCAATTGCTTCAGTCCCGCGCCACCGTTCTGCGCCAATTTACGCCCGAGCAAGTCCAGCGATTGAATGCCATGGGTGCCTTCATGAATCGGGTTCAAGCGGTTATCGCGGTAATACTGCTCCACCGGATATTCGCGGGTGTAACCGTGACCGCCAAGAATCTGGATCGCCAGTTCGTTGGCCTTGAGGCAGAACTCCGACGGCCAGGATTTGACGATCGGTGTCAGCAGATCCAGCAACTCATGCGCCTGCTTGCGCTCGGCTTCGGATTCAAGCGTCGTGGTGTCATCGAATAGCCGCGCTGCATAGAGGCCGAGGTCAAATGCACCTTCGACGTAGGACTTTTGCGTCAACAGCATACGTCTGACATCGGCGTGCTGAATGATCGCCACCGGTGCTGTGGTCGGATCCTTACTGTCCGGCACGCGACCCTGTGGCCGCTCGCGGGCGTACTCCAGCGAGTACAGGTAACCGGCATAACCGAGCATCACCGCGCCCATGCCGACGCCGATCCGCGCCTCGTTCATCATCTGGAACATGTAGCTCAAGCCGTGGTGCGGTTTTCCCACCAGATAACCAACACACTCACCGTTATCGCCGAAGTTCAACGCTGTGGAGGTGGTGCCGCGCCAGCCCATCTTGTGAAACAGCCCGGCCAGCAGAACATCGTTACGCTGGCCGAGGCTGCCGTCATCGTTGACCAGAAACTTCGGCACGATGAACAGCGAGATACCTTTAACGCCCGCAGGTGCGTCGGGCAGCTTGGCCAGGACCATGTGCACGATGTTTTCCGAGAGCGGGTGATCGCCGCCGGAAATGAAAATCTTGTTGCCCTTCAGGCGATAAGTGCCGTCGGACGCCGGCTCGGCGCGCGTACGAATATCCGACAGCGATGATCCTGCGTGGGGCTCGGTCAGGGCCATGGTGCCGAAGAAGCGGCCATCGATCATCGGTTGCAGAAAGCGTTGTTTCTGTTCGTCCGTGCCAAAGCTCTCAATCAGGTTCGCCGCGCCCATGGTCAGGAACGGGTAGGACGTTGAAGCCGCGTTGGCTGACTGGAAATGCGCGAAGCAGGCTTGCGACAGCAGTGTAGGAAGCTGCATGCCGCCGGCGTCGAAACTTCTCGCGGCGTTGAGGAATCCGGCTTCAAGGAAGGCATCCACCGCTGGTTTCACTTCAGGAATCAGAATCGCCTTGCCATCTTCGTAGCGCGGTTCGTTCTCGTCGCCCTTGCGGTTGTGCGGGGCGAAGTACTTCTCGGCGATGTTGCGCGCGGTGCCGATGGCGGCGTCGAAGGTCTCGCGGTTGTGCTCGGCAAAGCGCTCACGCCGGGTCAGGCCCTCGGCATCAAGGACTTCATACAGCTCGAAAGCCAGATTGCGGGAACTGAGCAGCGTCTCGGACATGGCGGCCTACCTGAAATTGGGGTTGGGCCGAGTCTAGGCGTGCTGATAAAGGCTGAACAGGATGATTGATGGGCGTGATACAGAAGCAAAAGATCGCAGCCTTCGGCAGCTCCTACACCAATTCCTGTAGGAGCTGCCGAAGGCTGCGATCTTT
>NZ_AKJR01000234.1:0-5660 GCF_000282235.1 Pseudomonas sp. GM24
AGGCTGCGATCTTTTGATCTTGCTGTTCATAAGATCAAAAGATCGCAGCCTTCGGCAGCTCCTACAGATATGCGTACTCAGCATCGACCACATGTCTGGTCCCAAGCAACGAGCCGATGCGTTAAACTCCCGCCCACTGCTGTCTGGAGTTTCTTATGCGCGAAGAGTTGAACCAAGGCCTGATCGACTTTCTCAAGGCCTCCCCTACCCCGTTCCACGCCACCGCCAGTCTGGTGCAGCGTCTGGAGGCTGCCGGTTTCGTGCGCCTCGACGAGCGTGAGCCATGGACCACCGAGCCTAACGGCCGTTATTACGTCACCCGTAACGACTCTTCGATCGTCGCGATCAAAATGGGCCGCACTTCGCCACTGCACGGCGGCATCCGCCTGGTCGGCGCGCACACCGACAGCCCTTGCCTACGGGTCAAGCCGCAACCGGAGCTGCAGCGTCAGGGCTTCTGGCAACTGGGCGTTGAAGTCTACGGCGGCGCGCTGCTGGCGCCGTGGTTCGACCGCGATCTGTCGCTGGCCGGCCGCGTGACCTTCCGCCGCGACGGCAAAGTCGAGAGCCAGTTGATCGACTTCAAGGCCCCCATCGCGATCATTCCGAACCTGGCCATTCACCTCAACCGTGAAGCCAATCAGGGCTGGGCGATCAACGCGCAGACCGAACTACCGCCGATCCTCGCGCAGTTTGCCGGTGACGAGCGAGTCGACTTCCGCGCTGTGCTCACCGATCAACTGGCCCGCGAACACGGCTTGAACGCCGACGTCGTGCTCGATTACGAGCTGAGTTTCTACGACACGCAAAGTGCTGCAGTCATCGGCCTGAATGGCGACTTCATTGCCGGCGCGCGCCTCGACAACCTGTTGTCGTGCTATGCCGGTCTGCAAGCATTGCTTACCGCCGAAACTGACGAAACCTGCGTATTGGTGTGCAACGACCACGAAGAAGTCGGCTCCTGCTCGGCCTGCGGTGCTGATGGCCCGATGCTCGAACAGACCCTGCGCCGCCTGCTGCCGGAAGGTGACGAATTCGTCCGCACCATCCAGAAATCCCTGCTGGTCTCGGCCGACAACGCCCACGGCGTGCACCCCAACTACGCGGAAAAGCACGACGCCAACCACGGCCCGAAACTCAACGCCGGCCCGGTGATCAAGGTCAACAGCAACCAGCGCTACGCCACCAACAGCGAAACCGCCGGTTTCTTCCGTCATCTGTGCATGGCCGAAGAAGTCCCGGTGCAAAGCTTCGTGGTGCGCAGCGACATGGGTTGTGGCTCGACCATCGGCCCGATCACCGCCAGCCACCTCGGTGTGCGTACTGTCGATATCGGCCTGCCGACCTTCGCCATGCACTCGATCCGCGAACTGTGCGGCAGCCACGACCTGGCGCACCTGGTTAAAGTGCTCAGCGCGTTCTACGCCTGCCGCGAGTTGCCGTAACCATTCCGGACCACTTGTTCCCTGTAGGAGTTGCCGAAGGCTGCGATCTTTTGATTTTGTTTTCAAGGTCAAAAGATCGCAGCCTTCGGCAGCTCCTACTCAGATCAATACCGGTCGGCAGAAACCGACCTAGACTTACATCATTCATTTCGACAAGGCAGTCTCCATGATCTCGATGTCTTCATTCCACGCCATGCTCATTCCCATCCTGTGCGGAATGATCCTGCTAGCGATCGGCTTCAACTTCCGTGACAAGAACGCCGGTGTGTTCGCCATGTGGGTCGGCATGCTGATGATCCTTGCCACCGTGGTCTACAAGATCCTCGCCAAACTCAACGAATAAAATCCGCGCCCGGCTCGCATTGCTTTAGTGGGCCTCGTACACTCCAGCGAATCCGCCCCTTGCGAGGTTGACCGCCTAGTGTTCGCTCGTCTTTTTGCTCTGCCCAGCCTGTTCCTCGTCTGCCTGATGACGCTGCTGCCGTTGGCCCCCGCTCACGCGGTCGGTCTGCCGGGCCTGCTCAACACCAACAAGGCCCAGCCAGAAGCGCAGGAACCGCTCGGCCAGTCCCTCGACGAAGTCATCAAATCGCTGGAAAACGACAAGCAACGCGCACAGTTGCTGACCGATCTGAAGAAGCTGCGCGACGCCACCAAAAAGGCTCAAGCCAGCCCTGAAGAAGGCGTGCTCGGCTTGATCGGCGGCACCCTGTCCAACTTCGAAAAACAATTTACCGGCGCCGACAGCCCGCTCAACCGCTGGGGCAACGAGTTCGACCTGGCCAAGGACGAACTGAGCGCGATGATGCTGCCGGCCAACGAGTGGCTGCCGATCATCTTCGGCTTCGCCATGATCCTCGCAGTGTGGAGCCTGCTCGCCGCCGCGCTGATCTGGCTCGGGCATCGGGTGCGCATGCGCTTCGGCCTCACCGAAGAATTGCCGCAACATCCCAAAGCCCTCGACATGCTGCGCTTCGCTTTGCGCAAGCTCGGGCCGTGGCTGATCGCGTTGGTGATGACCGTCTACATGAGCTATGCATTGCCGTCGTCACTGGGTAAAAGTCTGGCGATGGTGCTGGCCTATGCGCTGGTGGTCGGCACCTGTTTCTCAGCGATCTGCGTGATCGCGTTTTCCCTGCTCGACGGCCCGCATCGCCATCGCGCGCTGTACATCCTGCGTCATCAGGCGTTTCGGCCGCTATGGCTGATCGGCAGCTTCGCCGCGTTCGGTGAGGCGCTGAACGATCCACGTCTGATCGAAAGCCTGGGCGTGCATCTGGCGCACACCGCCGCGACCATCGCCAATGTCCTTGCGGCGCTGTCCACCGGTCTGTTTATCCTGCGTTTCCGCCGACCGATCGCGCACTTGATCCGCAACCAGCCGCTGTCACGACGCCTGACCCGCCGCGCCCTCAGCGACACCATCGAAATCCTCGGCACCTTCTGGTACGTGCCAGCGCTGGTGCTGGTCGGCATCTCGCTGTTCGCCACCTTCGTTTCCGCCGGCGACACCAGCACAGCCTTGCGCCAGTCACTGATCTGCACCGTGCTGCTGGTGATGTGCATGGTCATCAATGGCCTCGTGCGCCGCCACTCACTCAAACCGCAACGCGGGCCGAAACGTCATGCGCTCTACTCCGAACGCTTGAAAAGTTTCTTCTACACCCTCGCCCATCTGCTGGTCTGGCTGGTCTTTATCGAACTCGGCCTGCGCGTGTGGGGCCAGTCGCTGATCGGTTTCGCCGAGGGCGAAGGGCACGACGTCAGCGTCAAACTGTTCAGCCTGATCGGCACGCTGATTTTCTCCTGGCTGATCTGGATCCTCGCCGACACCGCCGTGCACCACGCCCTCACCCGCTCGCGCAAAGGCCTGGCGAATGCCCGTGCGCAAACGATGATGCCGCTGATCCGCAACGTGCTGTTCGTGGCGATTTTCATCATTGCGCTGATCGTCGCGCTGGCGAACATGGGCATGAACGTCACGCCACTGCTCGCCGGTGCCGGTGTGATCGGTCTGGCCATCGGTTTCGGTGCGCAATCGCTGGTCGCGGATTTGATCACCGGTCTGTTCATCATCATCGAAGACTCGCTGGCCATAGACGATTACGTGGATGTCGGCGGGCACCTCGGCACCGTCGAAGGTTTGACCATCCGCACAGTACGCTTGCGCGACATCGACGGCATCGTCCACACGATCCCGTTCAGCGAAATCAAAAGCATCAAGAACTACTCCCGTGAGTTCGGCTACGCGATCTTCCGTGTGGCGGTGCCGT
Source organism: Pseudomonas sp. GM24 (assembly GCF_000282235.1). NCBI lineage: Bacteria > Pseudomonadati > Pseudomonadota > Gammaproteobacteria > Pseudomonadales > Pseudomonadaceae > Pseudomonas > Pseudomonas sp. GM24. Next base: position 3,719 of record NZ_AKJR01000234.1, read on the forward strand.
ACAACATGGAAATCGACGACGCGATCAAACTGATGCGCGAAGTCGGTCAGAAGATGCGTACCGATCCGCTGCAGCGGCGCAACATCTGGTCGCCGCTGGAGATTCAGGGCGTCGAAAGTTTCGAGTCCGGCAGCGCGATTCTGCGCGCGCGGTTCAAGACTGCGCCGATCAAACAATGGGAAGTTTCCCGCGCCTTCAACCTGTCGCTCAAACGTCATCTCGACGAAGCCGGACTCGATCTGGCGACGCCGCGCATGAGCGTACAAGTGATCACTGCCGGTGGCGGTCAGCCGAAGGAATAGCACTCACGCGCGCGGTTGCAGTCACAGGCAAGGAAGCCCGAACAACAATAATCAAGGAGAACCCGATGCAACTGACGCGCATTGCCCAAGCCGTTCTACTCACCCTGTTCGCCAGCCAAGCCGGCGCCGCCACGCTGGAAAGCACCCGCACGCAAATCGCCGAACAAGCGCAAAAGCTCGAGCCGGAACTGCTGGAAACCCGCCGCGACATCCACGCTCACCCGGAACTCGGCAACACGGAAAAACGCACCGCCGAACTGGTCGCCAAACAACTCAAAGCCCTGGGCCTGGACGTCAAAACCGGCGTCGCTCGCACCGGTGTAGTCGCCGTCCTCAAAGGCGCCCTGCCCGGCCCGACCGTGGCCCTGCGCGCCGACATGGACGCGCTGCCGGTCAAGGAAGTCTCCGACCTGCCGTTCGCCTCAAAAGCCAAGGGCACCTACCTCGACAAAGAAGTCGACGTCATGCACGCCTGCGGCCACGATGCGCACACCGCGATCCTGCTGAGCACGGCGAAAATTCTGACGGGCATGCGCGACACCCTGCCCGGCACCGTGGTGTTCTACTTCCAGCCCGCCGAAGAAGGCCCGAGCGACTTCATCCCCGACGGCAAAAATACCTGGGGCGCAAAAATGATGATCGAGGAAGGCGTGATGAAATCACCGAAACCCGACGCCGTTTTCGGCCTGCACGTCTGGGCCGGCGTCCCCGCCGGCCAGATCGCCTACCGCCCCGGCGCCACCCTCGCCAGCTCCGACGACCTGCGCATCAAAATCCTCGGCAAACAAACCCACGCCGGCCGCCCATGGGACGGCATCGACCCGATCACCGTCGGCGCACAAACCATCGTCGGCCTGCAAACCGTGGTCAGCCGCCGCACCGACATCTCCTCTTATCCGTCAGTGGTCAGCATCGGCACCATCAACGGCGGCACGCGCTACAACATCATCCCCGAATCGGTCGACATGACCGGCACCATCCGCTCGTATGACTACGGCATCCGCCAGAAACTGCACGCCGACGTCCGCCAGACCGTGGAAAAAATCGCCGAAAGCGGCGGTGCGAAAGCGGATGTCACCATCATCGAAAAATACGACCCGACCATCAACAACCCGACGCTGACGGAAAAGATGCTGCCGACGCTGAAGTGGGCGGCCAAGGATGATGTGGTGAATGCACCGCTGGTGGGCGGCGCAGAAGACTTCTCGTTCTTCGCCAAAGAAGTGCCGGGACTGTTTGTGTTTCTCGGCGTGACGCCGCGGGATCAAGACATGAGCAAGGCTGCGCCGAATCACAATCCGGGGTTCTTTGTGGATGAATCGGCGCTGGTGGTCGGGGTGAGGACATTGGCGTCGTTGGCGACGGATTATTTGTATGCCAATGCGGGGGCAGGTAAATAGGGATGAGGTGACTGTGGGGGCGCTTTCGCGAGCAGGCTCGCTCCCACAGGGATTGAGTACATCCGGCAGAGATTGGTCGGCTGTCAGGACGCCATCGCGAGCAGGCTCACTCCTACAAGGGATTGAGTCCAACCGGTAAACCCGCTTCGGCTTCTCACCACTCAACAGGATGAGCGTTAGCTCGGCTGCAGCTTTTGATCTTGCGGTGCTGGCCCCTTCGGCAGGCTGAGTGGAGGGGTT
>NZ_AKJR01000235.1:0-14798 GCF_000282235.1 Pseudomonas sp. GM24
TGTGGAACCGAGTGGGTGCCATCGCTGGCAAGCCAGCTCCCACAATGAGTTCGGTGATGACATAAATCCCCGATCTACCACAAATCCTGTGGGAGCTGGCTTGCCAGCGAAGAGGCCGGAACAGGCGCCGCCGATTTAAGGCTTGGGCATCGTGGCGATCATGGACGGTCGCTGACTCACCTCAAAGTACCAGTTGGCCAGTTGCGGGTTGGCATCACGCCAGCCCAGGTCCGGGAAACGCAGATCGAGATAACCCAGCGCACACGCCACGCTGATCGCCGCGACATCGAAATGGCTGGTCAGCTCGGCAATGGCATCTTTTTCCAACACCGCGAGGGCACGGCGGATCTTGTCGCGCTGCGCTTCGAGCCATTCGTCCCAATGTTTTTCCGGCGCGCGCAGGACCATTTCATAACGCACCATCACCGACGCATCCATGATCCCGTCGGCCATCGATGCCAGGGTCAGACGCCGCCAGCGAGCCGCGCCTTCGCGGGGGATCAGCGGATTGCCGACGTGCTGCTGGTCGAGGTATTCGAGGATCACCCGGCTGTCATGGATGACGTTGCCGTCGGCCAGACGCAGGGCGGGAATCTTGCCCAGCGGGTTATCGACATTGAGTTCGGCGCTCGGGCTGACCGGGCTGAGCACACAGTCTTGCAAGGCGACGCGATCCTGCTGGCCGGTTTCGTGCAGCAACACCATCACTTTGCGCACAAACGGAGAGAGCGTGTTGTGGTACAGGGTCATGCTGGGGGCAGACATTGGCAAACCTCGGTGATCGTCGAAGAGCAGGTGGTTAGCCTAGTCAGAACCGCGATGGCTGGCGAGGGAATTTATGGCGCCCATCCGGCCGCCATCGCTGGCAAGCCAGCTCCCACAGGTTTTTGCAGTGAACACACATTTCAGGCCCAGCAGAGATCCTTGTGGGAGCTGGCTTGCCAGCGATGAGGCCATCACCGACAGCACAAAAACTACCTGCGCAGCAACAATCCCCTGATCGCCAGAAATGCCGGAACACCCAGCCCAACCCAGCTCAACACATCCCAAATCCCATCCCCCAGCAACGCCGCAAACAACCCCGCTGCACTCAGCAACGCAATCACGATCGGCGTGCTGAACACCTTCCAGAAATTCGACTGACGCGGCTTCATGCAGACGCCTCCGCCGTTTCCAGCAGGGGTTTGGCCGCTTTGCGCCGCACCACCCACAGATAAACGCCACTGCCGAGCACAATGATCGTCAACACATCGAGCGTGGCCCAGAGGATTTTCATCGGCATGCCGCCGTAATCACCAAAGTGCAACGGCTGCGACATGCCCATGGCGTCCATGTACCACGGACGTTCGGCCACGGCGGTGACCTGCAGCGTGGTGGCATCGATCAGCACCGGCGTCAGCAGATGCGAGGTCAGGTGCGTGCCGCCCTTCATGAACACCGAGTAATGGTGTTCGCTGGAAAAGCGTGTGCCGGGAAAGGCAATGAAGTCCGGTTTCATCTCCGGCGCAACTTCAGCAGCGATATCGAGCAAACGCGTGGCCGGCGCCAAGTGGGTCAGCGGTGGCGCATCGCGGTAAGGTTCGATCAGCGCAGTCAGTGCGTCATTGCGCCAGGCGGCGATCAGCAGGTCGGCGCAGGCGCTGATCACACCGGTCACGCCGACCACCAATGCCCAGGTCAGGGTGACCACGCCAATCAGGTTATGCAGGTCGAGCCAGCGCAGCCGTGTCGACTTGTCCTGACGCACCGTGCCGAACTTCAAACGGCGCATGAACGGCAGGTACAGCACCGTCCCGGATACGATGGCCACGACAAACAGCAGCCCCATGAACGCCAGCAACAATTTGCCCGGCAGCCCGGCGAACATGTCGACGTGCAGGCGCAGGATAAACAGCATCAAACCGCCGTTGGCCGACGGCGTTTCCAGCGCTTCACCGGTACGTGCATCGAGCATGAAGGTGTGCGACGAGTTCGGTTCAGTGCCGGCGGTTTTCGCCATGATCGTCAGTACGGCATTCGGCTCATCGTCATCGAAACCGAAGTACTGCACGACTTCATCGGGGCGATGTTTTTCGGCGGCCTCGACCAGTTGCGCCAGATTCAGCCGCGGCGTGTCGGCCGGCATCTCGCGCACTTCGGGCGCATCGCCGAGCAGGTGCTCGATCTCGTGATGGAAAATCAGCGGCAGACCGGTCAAGGCCAGCATCAGCAAAAACACGGTACAGACCAGGCTGGTCCAGGTGTGGATGAACGACCAGCGACGAATTGTTTTACTTTTCATTTCATGACCTTCAAAAACACCAAAGCCGTCCACGAAGGACGGCCTGGTCACAGGGCCTGTTTCAGCTCAGTTGCTTACCACTTGTAAGTGGCGCTGGCGACGACACTGCGCGTGTCGCCGTAGTAGCAGTAGAAGCTGTCGCAGGTGGAAATGTATTCCTTGTCGAACAGGTTGGTTGCGTTGACCGCCAGCGACGCGCCTTTGAGGCTGTTGTCCAGACGGCCGAGGTCGTAATGCACACTTGCGTCGAACACGGTGTAGGCGTCCGCTTTGCCCAGCCAGGTATTGGCCTTGTCGCCGTAGGTGTTGCCGGTGTAACGCACGCCACCGCCAATGCCGAAGCCGTCGAGGACGCCGGCGTGCCAGGTGTAATCGGTCCACAGCGACGCTTGCTGGTTCGGCATCAGTTGCAGGCGATTGCCCTTGTCGACGCCATTCTGCACTTCGGATTTGGCCAGGGTGTAGGCAGCGATGACTTTCAGGTTGTCGGTGACGTCGGAAACCGCTTCCAGCTCGAGGCCTTTGACTTTCACTTCGCCGGTCTGACTGGTGATCGAGACGTTGTTGACGAAGGTGTTAACCGAGACGTTCTTCTGGGTGAGGTCGTACACGGCGGCGGTCAGCAGGGTTTTGCTGCCCGGTGGCTGGTACTTGATGCCCAGTTCCCACTGCTTGCCTTCGGTCGGTTTGAGCGAACCGGTCGAGGTGGCGTCGGCGCCCGTGGTCGGCTGGAAGGATTCGGCGTACGACAGGTACGGCACGAAACCGTTGTCGAAGACATAACTGAGCGCTGCGTTGCCGCTGAAGGCCTTGTCACGCTGGGTGTTGGTGGCATCGCCCTTGTTGATGAACTTTGTGCTGGTGTGCACCCAGTCTTCACGGCCGCCGAGGGTCAGGCGCCACTGGTCGAGGGCCATCTGGTCCTGGATGTACAGGCCAGTCTGGTAGGTTTTCTGGTCGTAATCGTAAAACGCCGTGGAGCGCGCTGGACGTACGATTGGCTGGCCGTAGATCGGGGTGATCACGTTGGTGGTCAAACCGTCGCCGAAGATCGAGGTGTAGTTGGTGTTGCTGCGCTGATGATCCAGGCCCAGCAGCAGGGTGTGGCGGATGTCGCCGGTGGCGAAGTCGGCCTGGAAGTTGTTGTCCACGGCGAACTGACTGATGTCTTCTTCGACGCTGGTGCTGGTGCGCCCGACGTTGCCTTGATCATCCACTTCGGTGAACGGGTAGGAACCCGGCGTCAGCGACTGGAACGACAGATCCGACTTGGTGTAGCGCAGGTTCTGCTTGAACTGCCAGACATCGTTCAGACGATGTTCGAAGGCGTAGCCCAGCGCGTAGTAGGTGCGATCGTAATATTCCCAGTCCGGATCACCCAGATTCTTGTGGTGGGAGATATCGCCGAACGGTGACTTGATCTTGGTGCCCTGCACCGGCAGGAACTGGCTGGTGATGCCGGTATCGTCGCGGGTGAACTGGCTCAGCAGGGTGAGCTTGGTGTCGTCGTCGATGTTCCAGGTCAGGCTCGGCGCGATGTTGTAGCGCTTGTTGTCGACGTGATCGACCTGCGTGCCACTGTCGCGCACCACACCGCTGAGGCCATAGAGAAACTGGCCGGCGTCATCGATCTTGCCGGTGCTGGCGAAGTTGATCTGACGGTGGTTGTCGCTGCCGTACTGCAGCTGGATTTCGTTGCTGGCTTCGGCGCTTGGACGACGGCTGACCATGTCCAGCAAACCGCCCGGCGGGGTCTGGCCGTAAACCGAGGAGGCTGGGCCGCGCAGCAGGGCGAGGCGATCGAGGTTCCAGGTTTCCTGTTTCGGGTTGGCGTACACGCCTTTCGGCAGCGGCAGGCCATCGAGGAACTGGGTCGGTTCGAAACCGCGCACACGCAGCCAGTCGGCGCGGGTATCGCTGCCATAGCTGCTGGCGGTGATGCCCGGCATGTAGCGCACAGCATCGTCGAGGCTGTGCACGCTACGGTCGTCCATTTGCTGGCGAGTCGCGACGGAGATCGAACGCGGCGCTTCGACCAGTGCGGTGTCGGTCTTGCTGCCAGCGGCGGTACGGGTGGCGGTGTAGCCTTCGACCGGGCCCCAAGCGCTTTCGAAGTTTTCCACACCGATGACGGAAGTTTCCGGCAGGGCCAACGTTCCTTCAGGCACGGCAACAAGGGTGTAGGTGCCGGTGCTGCTTTGTTCCAGTTGCAGACCGGTGCCACGCAGGGCCGCGCGCAAGGCACCGGCCGCGTCGTATTGGCCGTTCACCGGTGCCGAGGTCTTGCCTGCGGCCAGCGACGGATTCAGCGACAGCGCGATGCCGCCCTGGCTGGCGATCTGGTTCAGCGTGGTCGATAGTGGCGCCGCCGGCAGATTGTAGGCGCGCACGCTGGACGCTTGTTCAGCGGCGAGCAACGGACTGCTGATCAGCGGCGCGCTGAGCGCGATAGCGACGGCCAGCAGACTGGGGCGCAACAAGGTGTCTAGCGAACGGGACATACGGCGGCTCCTGAATGGAAATATTTCTCAATTGCCTGTGTGCCGAATGAAAAGCGAAAAGTGATAGGGCTGGATGAAAATAATTTCGATTAACTGAAAGTGGAGGCTGTAGGGGCCTCATCGCTGGCAAGCCAGCTCCCACAGGTTTCAGTGCTGTTCACAAAATTGCTGCTCACCGCAGATCCCTGTGGGAGCTGGCTTGCCAGCGATGGCGGCCGCTCAGACACCGCATTACTCAGGCTTGATATCGGCCTTCGCGACAGTGACCCAATACGGCGTATGCCGCTCGATCTGCACCGGCAGGGTCGGCAGCAATGCGCTCAGGGCCTTATCGGTGTCATGCAGCGGAAAGCTGCCAGTGATGCGCAGGTCCGCCACTTCCGGGGCCACGCCCAGGTGCCCACGACGATAACGCCCCAGTTCATGCACCAGATCGCCAAGGCGCGCGTTATCCACCACCAACATGCCGCGGGTCCAGGCATCCGCGCCGGGATTGAGCGCGACGATCGAACCCAATCCATCACTGCGCAGCAGCACTTGCTGGCCTTCATGGAGAATTTGCTCTTCAGGATTGGATTGCGGGTGCGCCGCGACCGCCGACTGCAACACGCTCAGGCGCGTGCCTTCGTCTTCACGCTTGACCAGAAACCGCGTACCCAAGGCGCGCATGCTGCCTTCGCGGGTTTCGACGATAAAGGGACGCGCATCGCCATGACCGGTCTCGACGAGAATTTCGCCTTCCTGCAACACGATCAATCGGCGCTTGTCATCGAACCGCACATCCACCGCACTGTGGGTGTTCAGATTCAGCACCGTGCCGTCAGCCAGACGCACGGTGCGCTGTTCACCAGTCGCGGTGCGTTGATCGGCAAGCCAGTAATCCAGCGGCAGAAACCGTTCACTGGCGAACAACCCCAAACCAACAATCACTACAACGCTGGCCAACCCACTGCCAAGCTTGCGCACGCGCCGGCGAATGCCTTCGCGCGACTGTAGCAAGGCACTGCGTGCCGGGCCTTTAGCCACGCTGAAACGCTGATCGAGCATGCCCAGTTGTCGCCACGCCCGGGCGTGTTCTTCATGGGCCGCATGCCATTTGGCAAACTCCTCGCGCTCCAGCGGGCTGCTCGAGTCGAGGGTCAGTTGCCAGGCAATCGCCGCGTCCAGTACATGCGCCGGTACGGGGCTGGAACTGGCCGGACTCATGTCGGCTCACCGTACAGGGCGATGTAGCACTGACGAATGCCTTGCGCCAGATACTGACGCACACGCGGCACCGAGACGCCGAGCTTGTCGGCGATCTCGGCATGGCTGAGGCCATCGAGGCGGTTATAAAGGAAGGCGGCGCGGGCCTTGGTCGACAGTTTGCCGAGCAAGCGGTCGATGGCTTTGAGGTCTTCGAGGATCATTTGCTGTTCTTCCACCGACGGTTGCTCGCCTTCGGGGATCAGCATCAATTCGGTGAGGTAGGCCTGCTCCAGCGCTGCGCGGCGGAAGTAGTCGAACAGCAGGCCTTTGGCGATCGCCACCAGAAAGGCCCGCGGCTCGCGCGGTGTCAGCATTTCGTTGCGACCGAGCAGGCGCACAAAGGTGTCCTGACTCAGATCCTCGGCACGCTCTGGGCACGCCACATTGCGCCGCAGCCAAGCCAGCAGCCAACCGCGATGGTCGCGATACATCGCACCGACGAGCTCACTGTTAGGGCTTGGGACTGACGACACCGGACATCACCGATTGGGAAATGTTAACTAACGCGAATTGTTCGCGATTGTGGCAGAGGTGGGAATGGTTAGCAATTGGCCACTGGTCAGGTGGGCGTTTAAGGGCTGGCCCTCACCCTAGCCCTCCCGAAACGTAGGACCGCCCAGAGGGAGAGGGGACTGATCGGGGGATATTCTGGAGGTACACCGACCTGAGCGATCTTCAGTGAATCCATAATCGACCCGATTTCTCAGGTCGATGGAAAGTCCGAGACACCTCGGTCGGCCCCCTCTCCCTCCGGGAGAGGGCTGGGGTGAGGGGCTTTTGATTTAAAACGAAGGCGCCTGCTGCCTACGCTTCCACTGACTCAACCGCTGTTGCAAGTTCAACGGACTATGAATCTGCTGCCCCCGCGCCCGGCTGAACAGAATCAACGCCAGTTCCGCCGTCGCCAGCGCATCGGCACTCGCGTTATGCCGCTCGAACACCTCAAGCTTGAACCAGTCGATCCACTCATCCAGTCCAGCCTCACGAATGTGCGCCTGCGGACACACCAGCGGTGCAATGTCGGCGACATCAAGAAACACCTGCTGCAACTTGTGCCCCAGATGCTCCTTCAACGCGCGCCCGAGCATGTGCTGATCAAACGGCGCATGAAACGCCAATACCGGGCTGTCGCCGATAAATTCCATGAGTTCGAGCAACGCCTCGGCCGGCTCACTGCCCGCCGCAATCGCATTCGGCCCCAACCCGTGAATCAACACGCTGGGGCTGAGCTTCAATTCGCGACATTGCAACGTGCGTTCGAACTGCTGACTGAAATCGATCGCGCCGTCCTCGATCACCACCGCGCCAATCGACAACACTCGGTCTTTGCTCAGATTCAGCCCGGTAGTTTCAAGATCCAGCACCACCCAGCGCTGTTCGCGCAGTGTGCATTCGCTGAGCTGTGTAATCGTTGGCAACTGAGCCAGACGCTGCTGCAAATCCGCCGGCACCACCGCACTCGCCGGGCGCAGCCACGAAAACAGGCTCATAGCTGATACCGCAAGGTCAGGCTGCTTTGCAGGCGCTGCGCCTGACGCAAGGATTCACGCAGGATGCGCCGGTCCAGGTGATTGAGGCTGTCGGGGTCTACGCGGTTGGAATAGGGCAGATTCTCGCGGGTCTGCAACTGATGCTGCTGCATGCGCGTTTGCTGAATGAAGTGATACGCCTCTTCATACGCCGCGCCGTCCAGCCGTTCGATCACTTCTTTCTCGACCAACTGACGGAAGCGTTCGAGGGTGTTGTTGGCGTCGATACCGTTAGCCAGCGCGAGCAGTCGCGCGCCATCCACGAATGGCGTCAGCCCCTGCACCTTCAGATCCAGCGTGGCTTTCTCGCCATTCTTGCGCGCCAGCACAAACTCGCGGAAACGTCCCACCGGTGGACGATTGCGCAGGGCGTTCTCGGCCATCATGCGCTGGAACAAACGGTTGTCGCCGACTTGGTCAAGAATGCCCCGGCGCAACTGTTCGCAGCTTTTTTCATCGCCCCAGACCACGCGCAGATCGAAATAGATGCTCGACCCAAGAAGATTTTCCGGCGTCGCCTCGCGAATGAACGCCGCAAAACGCCGCGCCCATTCTGCCCGCGACAGACACAGCTCGGGGTTGCCGGCCATGATGTTGCCCTTGCACAGGGTGAAACCGCACAGCGCCAGACTCTGGTTGATCTGCTGGGCAATCGGCAGCAACTTGCCGCGAATCTCTGCCGCATGTGCTGCGTCCCGCGCGTCGAACAGAATGCCGTTGTCCTGATCGGTGTGCAGCGTCTGCTCGCGGCGACCTTCGCTGCCGAAACACAGCCAACTGAACGGCACGCCGGGATCGCCTTTTTCGGCGAGGGTCAGTTCGATGACGCGGCACACGGTGTGGTCGTTGAGCAGGGTGATGATGTGGGTGATCTGCGTCGAGGACGCACCGTGGGCGAGCATGCGTTCGACCAGTTGGCCGATCTCGCCGCGCAGGCTCACCAGTTGTTCGACGCGCTGGGCGCTGCGAATCGTCCGCGCCAGATGCACCAGATCGACCCGTTGCAGGGAAAACAGATCGCGCTCGGAGACCACGCCGCACAGGCGCTGATCCTTGACCAGGCAGACATGCGCGATGTGCCGTTCGGTCATGGCAATCGCCGCATCGAACGCACTGTGATCCGGCGAAAGATAAAAGGGCGAAGGCGTCATGTGGCGCTCGATGGCTTCGCCGAAATCGCCAATACCGGCGGCCACCACATGACGCAGATCGCGCAGGGTGAAAATGCCCAACGGCGCCTTGTGTTCATCCACCGCAACGATGCTGCCGACCTGCTGCTCGTGCATCAACTTCACCGCTTCGCGCAATGGCGTGTCCGGGCCGCAGGTCACTGGATGACGCATCGCCAGTTCGCCGAGTCGGGTGTTCAGCGAGTACTGCGTGCCGAGGGTTTCCACGGCTTTTTGCTGCACTTGCTGATTGACCTGATCAAGCAGGCTGCTGACCCCGCGCAAGGCGAAATCACGGAAGGCGTTGGACAGGGCGAACAGTTTGATGAACGCCAGTTTGTTCAGTTGCAGGCAGAACGTATCTTCGCCGGCCAGGTGTTCGGTGCGCGTCGCGCGTTCACCGAGCAGTGCGGCCAACGGAAAACATTCGCCGGTGGTGATTTCAAACGTCGTCTCGGTGCCGGGTTTGGTGATGTGCTGGCGTTCGCCAACCACCCGACCTTGTTTGACGATATAGAAATGTTCGACCGGGCCGTCGGCGGGTTTGATGATGCTCTCGCCCTGGCCGTAGAAACGCAGCTGACATTGCTCCACCAGATAAGCCAGGTGGGCGTGTTCCATCTGATTGAAGGGCGGGAAGCGCTGAAGGAATTGCAGGGTGCCCTGAATGTTCTGCAATACCGCGGTTTTCCCTGCCTGGGTGAAGGCGTCCGCTTTACTCATAACCATTACCGCAGTCTTTTCGAATTGTTGTTGTCGGATCGTTCTGGCCATGGTCGACCCCTGCGGGCGGGGTGCCCATTGGACGTAAGTCTAGGTTTTGCCACCATTGGCGCAGTTTCGGAGATGCCCTACGCAAACAGTCGGAAATTCCCTGGTTTGCCCCCTTGGAAAAAAATCCGACGAAGTGCACATTGAAGCTCTGCCCAGCGATGTCTGACCACTTGCCAAGGGACTGTTTTGAATATTTAGAGAGCGCCATGTCCGACCACGATATTTTGAGCGATGCCGAGCGAGAAGCGCTCAGTGCAGTCATGCTCGAACCTGACCTGCCACCTCAGCGTGTATTGATCGTTGATGACGACAAGGACGCCCGGGAGCTGTTGTCGGAGATTCTCGCGTTGGATGGCATTCGTTGCATGACCGCAGCCAGTGGCGAGACGGCGCTGAAGATGCTCGAAGAAAAGCCTTCGATCGGGCTGGTGATCACGGATCTGCGCATGGGCAATGTCGACGGCCTCGAGCTGATCCGTCAGGTGCGTGAGTCGGTTAGGGCAGCGATGCCGATCATCATCGTGTCCGGCGATGCTGATGTGAAAGACGCGATTGCGGCGATGCATTTGAGCGTGGTGGATTTTTTGCTCAAGCCGATTGATACGGGCAAGTTGTTGGCGTTGGTGAAACATGAATTAGGTATCGAACCCTAGGACCTGCCGCTCTTTCGCTTATCGTTCCCACGCTCTGCGTGGGAACGCTTCCACGGACGCTCCGCGTTCGGCTTTGGAAGGGACGCAGAGCGTCCCAGGCTGCATTCCCACGCGGAGCGTGGGAACGATCAACCAAACAAAAAAGCCCTGATCTCTCGATCAGGGCTTTTTCATGTCCGGCATTCAGCGCAAGTTACAAGCCGTTGGCCTTCTTGAACTCGCGACGACGACGGTGCAGCACCGGCTCGGTGTAGCCATTCGGCTGCTTGGTGCCTTCAACCACCAGTTCGACCGCCGCCTGGAAGGCGATGTTGCTGTCGAAGTTCGGTGCTAGCGGACGGTACAGCGGGTCGTTGGCGTTCTGACGATCCACCACCGGCGCCATGCGCTTGAGGCTTTCCATCACTTGCGCTTCGGTCACCACACCGTGGCGCAGCCAGTTGGCGATGTGCTGGCTGGAGATACGCAGCGTGGCACGGTCTTCCATCAGGCCGACGTCGTTGATGTCCGGTACTTTCGAGCAGCCAACACCCTGGTCAATCCAACGCACCACGTAACCGAGAATGCCCTGGGAATTGTTGTCCAGTTCGTTCTTGATTTGCTCTGGCGTCCAGTTCGGGTTGACCGCCAGCGGGATGGTCAGGATGTCGTCCACCGAAGCACGAGCACGTTTGGCCAGTTCGGCCTGACGGGCGAACACGTCGACCTTGTGATAATGCAGCGCGTGCAGCGCAGCAGCCGTCGGCGACGGTACCCAAGCGGTATTGGCGCCGGCCAGCGGGTGCGCGATTTTCTGCTCGAGCATCGCGGCCATCAGGTCGGGCATGGCCCACATGCCTTTACCGATTTGCGCACGACCTTGCAGGCCGGTGCTCAGACCGATATCGACGTTCCAGTTTTCATATGCGCCGATCCACTTCTCAGTCTTCATGTCAGCCTTGCGCACAACGGGGCCGGCTTCCATGGAGGTGTGGATTTCGTCGCCGGTACGGTCGAGGAAACCGGTGTTGATGAACACCACACGCTCGCTGGCTGCCTTGATGCAGGCCTTGAGGTTGACCGTGGTACGGCGTTCCTCGTCCATGATCCCGACTTTCAGCGTATTGCGCTTCAGGCCCAGCACGTCTTCGATGCGGCCGAACAGCTCGTTGGTGAACGCTGCTTCTTCCGGGCCGTGCATCTTCGGTTTAACGATGTAGACCGAACCGGTGCGAGTGTTGCGGCGCGAGGTGTTGCCGTTGAGGTTGTGCATCGCCGCGAGGCAAGTGACCAGACCGTCGAGGATGCCTTCCGGCACTTCGTGGCCGTCTTTGTCGAGGATCGCGTCGATGGTCATCAGGTGACCGACGTTACGCACGAACAGCAGCGAACGACCGTGCAACGTCACTTCACCGCCATTCGGCGCGGTGTAGGTGCGATCCGGGTTCATGGTGCGGGTGAAGGTCTGACCGCCCTTGGACACGGACTCCGACAGGTCGCCCTTCATCAGGCCGAGCCAGTTGCGGTAGATCACCACTTTGTCGTCAGCATCGACGGCGGCCACGGAGTCTTCGCAGTCCATGATGGTGGTCAGGGCCGCTTCCATCAGGATGTCTTTGACGCCGGCCGGGTCGGTCTGGCCAACCGGGGTAGTAGCGTCGACCTGGATTTCGAAGTGCAGACCGTTGTGTTTCAGCAAGATGGCGATTGGCGCGTTGGCGTCGCCCTGGAAACCGATCAGCTGAGCGTCATCGCGCAGGCCAGTATTGCTGCCGCCCTTGAGGGTGACCAGCAGTTTGCCGTCAGCGATTTTGTAGGCGGTCGAATCAACGTGGGAGCCAGCCGCCAATGGCGCAGCTTCGTCGAGGAACGCACGGGCGAAGGCGATGACTTTGTCGCCACGCACCTTGTTGTAGCCTTTGCCTTTTTCCGCGCCACCGTCTTCGCTGATCGCGTCGGTGCCGTAGAGGGCGTCATACAGCGAACCCCAGCGGGCGTTCGAGGCATTGAGAGCGAAGCGGGCGTTCATCACCGGCACAACAAGTTGTGGGCCGGCGGTGCGGGCGATTTCATCATCGACGTTTTGTGTCGTTGCCTGGAAATCAGCCGCTTCTGGCAGCAGATAACCGATTTCTTGCAGGAAGGCTTTATAGGCCACGGCGTCGTGCGCCTGACCGTTGCGTTCCTGATGCCAGGCATCGATACGAGCCTGGAAGTCATCGCGTTTGGCGAGTAGGGCTTTGTTCTTCGGCGCCAGGTCATGAATGACCTTGTCGGCACCTTCCCAGAACTTGTCGGCGGTGAGGCCGGTACCGGGAATGGCTTCGTTGTTCACGAAGTCGAACAGGACTTTGGCGACCTGCAGGCCACCGACTTGAACGTGTTCAGTCATTGCTTGCCTCACTCTGCTCAGCTATTTCGCTTTTCAGCTCTTCAATTTGACAATGAAGCCTCTGGCCATTTAAACCACAAACCTGCCGACCAGTACATGCCATTGCGGGCGGCTGGGCTGGGACCAATCAACGGCTTGGGGGCCTTGCTGACGGGGCTTTCAGGGTTGCGAACAGGCCTTGGGCAGACATCGATCCAGCGTTATGTAGTGCGCGCTGCGGCATACTACATGATGAGTTGCGCTTGTGAAAATCAGACTAATTACGTCGTTCTGCGACCTCATGTCGCATTGCGGTCACATCGCGGAACGGGATGTTCTCAAAAAACCATTGGATTGTTCCAGCTAAATATAAAAAGTTGTACACATAAATGCTATTTGGCTGCTATGGCACCGGTTTATGTGGGAGCGAGTCTGCTCGCGAAAGCGTCGGTCGCCTCAACGCAAATTCGACCCTTGCCTATACTTCCCCTTCTATAACAAAAGTCATGACAAGAGGGCGACGCCATGGACCATCTCGTACTCACCGTATTCGCCCCGGACAAGCCCGGGCAGGTCGAGCGCATCGCCCAATGCATCGCCGAGCATGGCGGTAACTGGCTGGAAAGCCGCATGTCGCGGATGGCCGGGCAGTTTGCGGGCATTCTTCGGGTGGGCGTGCCAGCGGAGGCTTACGACGAATTAGTCGATTCCCTACAAGCACTGTCGACGCATGGCATCCGCGTATTGATTGCCGAGAGTGGTATCGAGCAGTCCTGCACCTGGAAACCGATCGCCATGGAGTTGGTGGGCAATGATCGTCCCGGCATCGTGCGCGACATCACCCGGCTGTTGAGCGAGCAAGGCGTCAACCTTGAGCGGCTGGTGACGGAAGTGCGCCCGGCACCGATGAGCAGTGAACCGCTGTTCCACGCTGAGGCGATTCTTGCAGTGCCACTGACCTTGTCGCTCGACGTCTTGCAGTCGCGCCTGGAAACCCTGGCCGATGATCTGATGGTCGAACTGGTGTTACGCACAGACGTTTAAACGCTGACCGGGTTATCCAGTTTAAACGTGCACCTGCCTGTGGATAACCTGTAGAGACTGCCCGCATCGCTAGGCCCGCCGTGGCTTTGCTGGAGTTGATCAAAAAACCGCCAACATTCAGTGACTTGCACACAAACGGCGGGGATCACGCTGTGGATAACCTTGGGAAGGAACGATGCAGGCCACGAGAACCGTGGCCTGCGAGGCTTTGTACGTTTTTTGATCAGCTGCGCCGGCGCAAACTGATCACGGCATCGACGCTGTAAACGGCCAGACCGGCCCAAATGAAGATAAACGCGACTAACGTGCTCGACGACAAGTGCTCACCGAACAGCAACACCGCTTGCAGCAGCACCAGGGTCGGCGCCAGGTATTGCAGGAAGCCGATGGTGGTGTAAGGCAAGTGGCGCGTGGCGGCGTTGAAGCACACCAGCGGCACCAATGTCACCGGACCGGCCGCCACCAGCCACCAGGCTTGGGACGTGGTCCAGAACTCCGGTTGAGCGCTGGTCGCGGTCTGGTTGAAGAGCAGCCAGGCAATCGCGATCGGCACCAGCATCCAGGTTTCCACCACCAGCCCCGGCAACGCTTTGACTGGCGCCTGTTTGCGGATCAGACCGTAGAAGCCGAACGTCAGCGCCAGCACCAGCGACACCCACGGCAGACTGCCGACCTGCCAGACCTGTTGCGCTACACCGACCGCTGCCAGACCGACCGCGATCCACTGCATCCGCCGCAAGCGTTCGCCAAGAATCAACATGCCCAAGAGCACATTTACCAACGGGTTGATGTAGTAACCGAGACTCGCTTCGAGCATGCGCCCGTTATTCACCGACCACACGTAGGTCAGCCAGTTGGCCGCGATCAGCGTTCCGCTCAAGGCCAGAATCGCCAGTCGCTTGGGATTGTCGAGCAACTCGCGCAACCAGCCCGGGTGTTTCCACACCATCAGCAACAGCGCACCAAACAGCGCCGACCACAACACCCGATGGATGATGATCTCGACCGCCGGAACCTCGGCGATGGCTTTGAAGTAGATCGGGAACAGGCCCCAGATGATGTAGGCACTCAGGCCCAGAATGTACCCGCGACGCGGGTTGGCGGCTTGCATGCAGAATCCTTGCTTAGGCAGCTAACAAAGGAGGGATTGTAAGGAGGTTGTATAGATGTGTCGTGTCAGAAAGCGAAAAGATCGCAGCCTTCGGCAGCTCCTACAGGGGAATGCGATCCCTGTAGGAGCTGCCGAAGG
>NZ_AKJR01000236.1:0-2175 GCF_000282235.1 Pseudomonas sp. GM24
GTCCCCTAGGGGACGCCACGATTACCCGCTCTGCGGGATTTTATAAGGGTCATTCAATTATTGAATGGCCCTTTTGTTTGTCTGGCGTTTGGCCAATTCTCCTTTTTCCTTACACTGTGCTTCAGACCAGCGGTCATATCCTTGACTTGCAGAATATTATTATGCGAATAATATTCTAGTCGTAATATTCGGAGGCAACGATGAACGATAAAAAAGCTCAAACCCGCGAACGCATCCTCAAGGCTGCCAGCGCTGCATTGATTCAGCGTGGCCCGGCGGACCCTAGCGTGGGCGAAGTGATGGGCGCAGCCGGCCTCACCGTCGGTGGCTTCTATGCGCACTTCGAAAGCAAGGACGCAATGATGCTCGAAGCGTTCAAGCAATTACTCGGTCGCCGCCGCGACCTGATTGCCGACATGGATGCCGAATTGACCGGCGAAGAGCGCCGCGCCTTGGTTGCCGCGTTCTATCTGTCGCGCAAGCACCGTGATTCCAGCGATGCCGCGTGCCCGATTCCAGCTTCGATTGGCGAGTTGGGTCGTTTGCCGGAATCGTTCCGCATCGCGCTGAACGAACACCTGGAGTTGATGATCGCGCAGTTGGCGTCCAGTCCCGAGGACACCGACAAAGCCCTGGCCGACGTGGCCTTGATGGTGGGTGGTCTGGCGCTCGCCAGGGCGCTGGGCCCGGGAGATTTATCCGATCGATTGCTGCGCGCTGCCAAGTCGGCGGTGCGTTGACCTGAAGGCAGCACGCCTGAGGAGAGAGCGATGAACACGTTGAAGTGGGTTCGTGGCGTTAATGGCACCTTGGGCTGGATTGCACCGCAACGAGTGGCGAGCAAAATGCGCCTGGCGTTCATGACGCCGCGTTCGCTGCCGCTGCGGGATTGGGAGTTGCCGTTGTTGGCGAGCTCTGAACGGATCACCTTGCGCTTTGGCCTCTCGGCGCTGCGCTGGGGTCAAGGCCCGACGGTGCTGCTGATGCACGGTTGGGAAGGGCGGCCAACCCAGTTTGCCGCGCTGATCACTGCACTGGTCGATGCCGGTTACACCGTTGTGGCGCTCGATGGTCCGGCCCATGGTCGTTCGCCGGGGCGTGAAGCCAATGTCGTGTTGTTCGCTCGGGCAATGCTCGAAGCCGCTGCCGAACTGCCGCCACTGCAAGCGGTGATCGGTCACTCCATGGGCGGCGCCAGCGCCATGCTCGCTGTGCAACTGGGCTTGCGCACCGAAACCCTCGTCAGCATCGCCGCACCTGCGCGAATTCTTGGTGTGCTGCGCGGTTTTGCCCGCTACGTCGGTATGCCGCCGCGAGCGCGTTCCGCCTTCATCCGCCAGGTCGAGCAAGATGTCGGGATGCGCGCCGCTACGCTCGACGTTGCCCACTATCAACTGGATATGCCCGGCCTGATCGTGCATGCCGAGGACGACAACTTCGTCTCGGTCAAAGAGTCGCAACTGATCCACGAATCCTGGTTCGACAGTCGCTTGCTGCGGCTTGAGGGCGGCGGTCATCAGCGCGTGCTGGCCGACCCTCGCGTGGTTGATGGCGTGTTATCACTGCTGGCCGGCCGCAGCCTCCAGGCGCGCCAATCAGCCTGAGCTCCGTTACACTGCCCCGGTTGAATACATTGACCGGGAGTGGGGCATGGGCTGGGATCGGGCAACGCCGTTTACCATTGATCTGCAAGTAGGCGCCGAGGATATCGACGGCTTGGGGCACGCGAACAACGCGGTGTACGTGACCTGGCTGGAGCGTTGCGCCTGGCGCCACTCGCAGCGTCTGGGTCTGGATCTGGTCGAGTATCGGCGCCTGGATCGGGCGATGGCCGTGGTTCGTCACGAGATCGATTATCTGGCTGCGGCCTATGAAGGCGACGAACTGCAATTGGCGACCTGGATTGTCGATTGGGATCAGCGCCTGAAAATGACCCGGCATTTCCAGCTCAAGCGCCCGAGTGACAACACCACGCTGTTGCGTGCGCAAACCACTTTCGTCTGTATCGAGCTGTCCACGGGCAAGCCCAAGCGCATGCCGGCCGAGTTCATCGAAGGCTATGGTCCGGCGATCCAGATCCCGGAATCTGCGAAAATCTAATGTAGGAGTGAGCCTGCTCGCGATAGCGGTGTGTCAGCCAACATATGCCTCACTGACACACCGCTTTCGCGAGCA
>NZ_AKJR01000237.1:0-11605 GCF_000282235.1 Pseudomonas sp. GM24
GGGGTTTCCCCATGTGAGAGTAGGTCATCGTCAAGATTAAATTCCGAAACCCCAATTGCAAAAGCAGTTGGGGTTTTGTTTTGCCCGCAGGAAAGTTTTCGCGGGACAACGCTGTCCCAGCCGTCGCAAGAAACGGCCATTGGGGAAATTCCTTCTGAAATGACCGGGCAGTTTTTGGTATGGTGCAGCTCGTTTTTTAACGGACTGATGTCATGCCCACGGATCGGCACTCATTTATGTCAAAGAGTTGCTGTAGAAATGCCTGAACCCATCCCGATCAAGGACCACGAAAAAGAGACGCGCCTGGTCAACAAACGGCTGATCGCCTGCGCCTTGTTCGTCTTCGCCATCAGTTGCGCCCTTGTCGTGCGCCTGTACATCCTTCAGGTGGTGGAATTCGACTATCACTCGACCATCTCCGAAAACAACCGCGTCCACGTCTTGCCGATCCCGCCGACACGCGGTTTGATCTACGACCGCAATGGCGTGTTGCTCGCCGATAACCGCCCCAGTTTCAACCTGACCATCACCCGCGAACGCGCTAACGACGTCAATCAAGAACTGGATGAGGTCATCAATCTCCTGCACCTGCCTGCAGAAGATCGCACAGTCTTCGATAAAGCCATGAAGCAGTCCCGCCACCCGTTTACGCCGGTGACGCTGTTCTATGAGCTGACGGAAGAGCAAATTGCCGTACTAGCCGTCAATGAGTTCCGCCTCCCCGGTCTGGATGTCGAGCCACAGTTCGTCCGCCATTACCCACTTGGCGCGCACTTTGCCCACTCGATCGGTTACGTCGGCCGGATCAACGAAAAAGAATCCAAGACCCTCGACTCGGTCGAATATCGCGGTACCCAATCCATTGGCAAAACCGGCATCGAACGTTTCTATGAAGCGCAGCTACACGGCCACGTTGGTTACGAAGAGGTGGAAACCAACGCCCAAGGACGCGTACTCCGAGTGCTCAAACACACCGACCCGGTCCCCGGTCAGAACATCGTACTGAGCCTCGACATCAAGCTGCAGGAAGCTGCCGAAGCCGCGCTTGGCGATCGTCGTGGTTCAGTGGTAGCGCTCGATCCGTCGACTGGTGAAGTGTTGGCCATGGTCAGCAATCCCAGCTTCGATCCAAATCTCTTCGTCACCGGTATCAGCTCCAAGGAATATTCGGCACTGCGAGATTCGATCGACCGGCCTTTGTTCAACCGCGTACTGCGCGGTCTCTATGCACCGGGCTCGACCATCAAGCCAGAAGTGGCCATCGCCGGCCTCGATGCCGGTGTTGTGACGCCGCAAACCCGCGTCTTCGACCCCGGTTATTACCAGCTCCCGGACTTCGATCACAAGTATCGCAACTGGAATCACAGCGGCGACGGTTGGGTAGACATGGACGCGGCAATCATGCGTTCCAACGACACCTACTTCTACGACCTGGCGCACAAACTCGGTATCGATCGTCTGCACGATTACATGGCGATGTTCGGCCTCGGCGAGAAGGTCTCGCTGGACATGTTTGAAGAGTCGCCCGGCCTGATGCCATCGCAAGCGTGGAAACGCGCGACTCGCCGGCAAGCCTGGTTCCCCGGTGAAACGGTCATCCTCGGCATCGGTCAGGGCTACATGCAGGTCACGCCGCTGCAACTGGCTCAAGCCACGGCATTGATCGCTAACAAAGGTGTATGGAACCGGCCGCACCTGGCTAAAACCGTCGATGGCGTCGCCCCGGTCGATGAGCATCCGATGCCGAACATCCTGCTCAAGGATCCGCGAGACTGGGAGCAGGTCAATCACGGCATGCAGATGGTGATGCACGATGCCCGGGGTATCGCGCGTGCGGCCGCCGCCGGTGCGCAATATCGCATCGCCGGCAAGAGTGGTACCGCGCAAGTGGTGGCGATCAAGCAGGGCGAGCGATACAACCGCGAGAAAACCCTGGAACGCCATCGCGACAACGCCTTGTTCGTTGGCTTCGCCCCGGCGGAGCATCCGAAGATCGCGATTTCGGTGATGATCGAAAACGGCGAGGCTGGCGGTCGTGTCGCAGGCCCTGTGGTGCGGCAGATCATGGACGCCTGGCTGCTTGATCAGGACGGCCATCTCAAGCCGCAGTACGCCGCGCCGACCAAAGCGCCGGGTGATCCGCACGTTTAACCTTCAACAGTTCACAGTACCGGCTCATGCAAGCTGAGCCGGTACTGTGAACTGTCCTGCAAAGCCTATTTGCAGCGGTAACCCTCGGGCATCGTGACGGTGTAATTGCGCTGCAGACGGTCCTCGAAGTTCAGGTTCTGCAAGCCTTGTTCCACTAGAAAGTCTTCAACCTTGGAGGATTGGCAGTCCTCGTTATAGGACGAAGCGCGGAGCAGGTAGACCGGGCGCTTACTGACTTCATCGCGGGCAGTGGCAACGAAGGTGCTGAGCGTGGTGTAACCGGTGCGCTCCGAGGTCCCTACCGGTCCATAGGTCGTGTTCGGTTTACTCGTGCAGGTCAGTCGATCGTTTTTTTTCTTGCTGTTCTTGCACACGGTAGAGGTGCTGGTCGGCACTTGCCCATAGTCGGTGGCGGTATAGCGGTAGGTCACCTGTCGGCTGCCGACATCGAGGCTGACGGTCATTTTTATCGGCGCATGGTTCTTCGGCAGACTGGCGTCGGTATAGACCTCCTGGAAACCCCTGTCTTTCAGCGCGTTAACCATGTCGCGAAGATAGTAGCGGGCATTAAGAGCGTTTTCGTCGCTGCCACTCGCAGACGTCACCAGCACAATCGCCTTTCGGTCAAAATGATAGTCCGGATCGGGTGTCGCATTTAGCGCTACGTCCATTTGCGTGGCGCAGCCGCTGATCAACGCTGTCAGTAAAAACAGCGCGCAGAGTAAAAACCGGGTCATGACAAAGCCGCCTTATAAACTAAGGATTGAATAAGAGTTAAATGGTGTGGACTGGCGACAATTAACTTGCGCGCCTGCGCAAGGCTCAGTCTTTCTGGTATTCCAGCAAATCGCCTGGCTGGCAATCGAGTGCTGCGCAGAGCTTGTCCAGGGTGGCCATCTTCACGCCCTTGACCTTGCCATTCTTCAGTAATGACAGATTGGCCTCGGTGATGCCCAGCAGGCTGGCCAACTCTTTCGAGCGAATTTTTTGCGTGGCCATGACAACGTCAAGGCGGACGATAATGGTCATTGTATTGTTCTATATGTATTGGCTTTGCTCATCGCTGAGTACTTTTGCATCGCGCATGATAATTGAAAACAAACAGAGCAATACGCCTTTGACAATCTCGTAGGCAGAAGTGGAAGACAGGCCGATCGAGAACTGAAAAATGCGATCTCCAGGTGGCAGATCAATCGACAGTGTCAAACCTTGCAAGGTCTCTACCAGCGGGTACGCGGCCGGAGAAATGATGCACAGAATCCCTACTCGCCACAGCAGCTTGATGTTGCGCTCGGTCCAGGTTTCGCCGCGGGACAAGCGCAGAAAAAACAACCCTGTCAGCCAGAGTACGTAGGTCGAAAGCAGAACGGGCAGGAAATCCAGAACGACGAGCAGCGCAGTGACCAGTGGCGAGAGCCATGTGTCAGGGGCAAGCAGCGCACCTTCGACAAACGGATCAAGCAATTGCGGCGAGTTTTCGGCGAAGGCGTAGAGCAGAGCCGCGAGCATTTCATCCGTTTTGAAGAACCAGATCGAAGCGTTGCCACCAACCTCGGTCACCCCCAAAACCCAGACAAGAATCGCTGCCAGTAGTCCGACCCAATGCATGCGTTGCAGTGCCAATCCGTTGTTACGAGTACTCATGAAAAATCCTTGCGGTGTCATTGGGAATGACTAATTCTCGATGTTAAATTATCGAATCGCAATAATAAATTGTTCCTATTTTGTGAAGATCACTCTTGGTGTCGAGGTGCCGGGGCTACAGCAGCATCTTCAGTGCATTCGCTTTGGGGGATTTCAATGTCGATAGGCTGTCGAATTCGAAGCAAGTCGAGAGCAGAGGAGGGGCGCGATCCACTCGGTGAGCGCTGGTATCGATGACGGGGCAGGGATTGATTAGAGCGGGGACACACGCCACAGGCATGCTTCAGTCGCCCGCTCGTATAGGGCTTACTTGATTTCGGTAATGAAGTTTTCCCGCGAGCGGCGAACCTTTTTCAAGTTGACCGACCAGTCCCCCTCAGTTGCTTGAGGAAAGTTTGCGCAGTGGTGCACCTGTCGTGTGCGCGAGTGTGCACAGGGCCGAGTCGTATCGGCCTGAGCAAAACATGATCACGCGCAACGCATTGCACGGGCGTTAACCCACATTTGAAATGCATTCCGATGTGGGATAGAGCCTGCTCGCGAAAGATCCCTCAACACCGCCGCAAAAATCAGGCCCCCGGCACCGGGCAGCTCATGTCACCTTCTTCACACTTCAAATACTGTTTCAGCGCCTCAACCCGCACCTTGGTCACGCTCGTCAGGCAGTTGCTGTAGATCAACGGATAAACGCTCCCGCCAGTAACTCCGGACGATGAAAACTTGCACTCTGCATCGCGAAACCCGATCCACGCCCGTTGTGCACTGACCAACAGCTTCTTGCCATCCGGGTTGTCCTTCAAACGCCCGGTGATTTGCTGATACACCGCGTTCAACGCCTTGTCCGCCGCTTTGAAGTCCTCCCCGGCGCATTGATTCATCGTCGCCTGATCGCTGGCATTCGCGCAGTCGACGGCGGCGTGGGCGAGGGGAGTCAACAGAAAGGGTGTCAGGGCCAGAAGCAGGCGTGGGGACATGGTCAAATCTCGCTGTATCGAAGGTAAGTGCCGAGCAGTGTAGCGGCTGTGTCGCGTCTATTCTTGCGGGCGCATTCGGGAAGCCGCGAGCAAACGGTCGGCGGTCGCCGCAATCTCTTCACCGTCGTGCAGCTTTTCCAGCCAGTGTTCAGGAATCCCCCGCACGCCGTAATAGGCGCCGGCCAACTGACCGGTAATCGCGGCGGTGGTGTCGGCGTCATCGCCCAGGTTGGCGGCTTGCAAAATGGCGGCTTCGAAGCTGTTCGTGTGATGAAAGCACCACAACGCCGCTTCCAGCGACTGTACGCTGTAGCCGCTGCCCTTGATGTCCGTCTCGGACAGGCTGAGATAATCGCCACGCGCGATGGAAGCGACCTTGGGCTGCGAGAAACTGGCGAGTGGCAGTTGACGCAGTTCTGCTTTGCTCGCGCCTTCAAGCGCACTGGCGATCACCGCGGCCAACAATTGGCAGCATTCGATGGCTTCAGGTGCTGCGTGGGTGGTTCGCGAGCTGTCGGCGGCAAAGCTCTGGATTTGCCGGGCGTCGGGAAAGTAGAACAGCACCACCGGTACCAGGCGCATCAGCGAACCGTTGCCGGCGCTGTACGGGTCGGTCGATCCGGCGAAGGGATCAGCGGTTTGTTGATATTGCGCCAGCGCCTGACTGACGGTCATGCCGATATCGAAACACTCACCGGTCGAACTCAGATAACCCCATTGCCACCAGTTGAGGTAGCGGCCCATTTGATCAGCAGCATTGAATCCATTTTTGTTCAACAGGCTTTCCGCCAGACACAGCGCCATCGAGGTGTCATCGGTCCATTGCCCGGGCTTGAGGTGGAATGGGCCACCACCGATCATATCGGTCAACGGTTGGAATGATCCCCGTGGTTTGAACTCAACCGTAGTACCGACAGCGTCGCCGCACGCAAGACCGAGCAGGGCTCCGCGGTAACGTTCCGCGAGGGATGGCGGCATGATTCGTCCTTGTAGATTCAAATTCGCTGGAAAAGGTAACAGTTTCGTTGGGCGCAGGGTGTCTGGAACCATCACGGCACCGGTAAAAAAGTGCAGCTTGATGTGTCCTTGCTGGTGAACGACTGCACCGCCCTGATACAACTTCACATTGGACATGTGGTCATACAGGCCTAGTGTTCAGAACAGGAGGTGACGTATGAAACCAGTACCCAATAGTTTCGAACGCAAAATCACGCTCAAGGCGCCGCGTTCGCATGTCTGGCGTGCATTGGTCGATGCCGAAGCGTTTGGCCAGTGGTTTGGGGTGGCGCTTGAGGGCAGACGGTTTATTGCCGGTGAATGGACGCAAGGGCAGGTCACGTATCCAGGTTATGAACATGTGTTGTGGAATGTACTGATCGAGCGGGTCGAGCCGCAGCAGTTGTTTTCGTTTCGCTGGCATCCGTATGCAGTCAATCCGAAAATCGACTATTCCCAGGAGCCGACCACGCTGGTCAGGTTCGAGCTGGCAGACTTCGAGGGCGGAACGCTGCTGAAGGTCTCTGAATCGGGCTTCGCGCACATTCCCGACATTCGCCAGAAAGAGGCGTATTACATGGACAGCCGTGGCTGGGAAGAACAGTTGAGCCGACTCGAACAGTTTCTTGTCGAGAGCGCCAAGGCCCGCGAGCGTGACGGTGGCTGATATTTTCGAACCTTGGCTCGAGCGCTGGGCACTGGTGCCGGACGGTGCGCCGATCATCACACCCGGCAGCCGTTTGTTGCCGGTACGCCTGAACGACACGCCGGCGATGCTCAAGATTGCGCTGGATGTCGACGAGAAGTACGGCAATCGGTTGATGACCTGGTGGGGCGGTGATGGTGCTGCGCAAGTGTTGGCGCATCACGAAGATGGCTTGCTGATGGAGCGCGCCATGGGCAGCCGCTCGCTGATGCACATGGCGATGAACGGCGAAGACGCCGAGGCGAGCCGGATTCTTTGTTCGGCGCTGGCGCGATTGCATGCCCCGCGCGAAACGCCGCCTCCGCCGTTGGTGGAGTTGCGGCCATGGTTTGCTTCGCTGCGCGTTGCTGCTGACCAACATGACGGTCTCTACAGCCTGAGCCTGCAAACCGCCGAAACCCTGCTCGCCGATCCACAGGATGTGGTGGTGCTGCACGGCGATATGCACCACGACAATGTGCTGGATTTCCAATCGCGCGGCTGGCTGGCCATCGATCCGAAACGGGTCAGTGGCGAGCGCGGTTTTGATTACGCCAACCTGATTTGCAACCCGGACTTGCCGACAGCCACCGATCCCCAGCGCTTTCGCCGGCAACTGGATGTGATTGTCGAGGCTGCCGGGCTTGATCGACGCAGGCTGCTGCAATGGGTATTGGCGTTTTCCGGTTTGTCTGCAGCCTGGTTTTTGGAGGATGACGCGCTGGAACAGGCCTCGGGGCAACTGAAAATCGCGCAGATCGCGGCGTCCATGCTCGATGCCTGACACGGCTAGGGGTTTTCGGAAGGGTTGCTATGGCGAATGTCTTACACGCACTGGTAGCTTTTACGACTATTGCCGATTGGATCCAGTGGGTAATCTACACACATCAACTGAGACACAGGGAGTGTTTCAGGATCACGGATGATCGACCATTTGCAAGGATCGCTGCCGACAGGGAGTCGATAATGGTCTTGGGAAAAACCCGCTTCGGCGGGTTTTTTTTCGTCCACAGAAAAGTGCATTGCTCTAACAGAAACACCGCCGAATGGCGGTGTTTCTGCATCCGCAGATCTTACGATGCGATCAATTGGCGCAGGACGTAATGCAGAATCCCGCCTGACTTGAAGTACTCCACCTCATTCAACGTATCGATCCGGCACAGCACCTCGATCTTTTCCTGACGCCCATCCTCACGGGTGATCACCAGCGGCAAATTCATCCGCGGTGTCAGCTCGACGCCGGTCAGCCCTTGGATCTCAAAGGTTTCCTTGCCGGTGAGGTTGAGGCTCTTGCGATTCTGATCGAGCTTGAACTGCAGCGGCAATACGCCCATGCCCACCAGATTGGAACGGTGAATCCGCTCGAAGCTTTCGGCGATCACCGCTTTCACCCCCAACAGATTGGTGCCCTTGGCCGCCCAGTCGCGGCTGGAACCGGTGCCGTATTCTTGCCCGGCAATCACCACCAGCGGCGTGCCCGAAGCCTGATACTTCATCGCCGCGTCGTAGATCGCCAGTTTCTCGCCGGTCGGAATGTAGATCGTGTTGCCACCTTCTTCACCACCGAGCATTTCATTGCGGATACGGATATTGGCGAAGGTACCGCGCATCATCACTTCATGATTGCCGCGACGTGAGCCGTAAGAGTTGAAGTCCCGAGGCTCGACACCCTTTTCGCGCAGATAACGTCCGGCCGGGCTGTCAGCCTTGATGTTGCCGGCAGGGGAGATGTGGTCGGTGGTTACCGAATCGCCGAGCAGGGCCAACACCCGCGCACCTTTGACATCCTTGATTTCCGGCAGCGGACCGGAAATGTCGTCGAAGAACGGCGGATGCTGGATGTAGGTGGAGTCGTCCTGCCACACGTAAGTCGCGGCCTGCGGCACTTCGATGGCCTGCCATTGTTCATCACCGGCGAACACCTCGGCGTATTCCTTGTGGAACATTGCCGTGCTGACCTGATTCACCGCATCGGCGATCTCTTTGCTGCTTGGCCAGATATCCCGCAGATACACCGGATTGCCTTGCTGATCTTCGCCCAGCGGTTCGCTGCTGATGTCGCTGCGCACGCTGCCGGCCAAAGCGTAGGCGACCACCAAGGGCGGCGAGGCCAGCCAGTTGGTTTTCACCAACGGATGCACGCGGCCTTCGAAGTTGCGGTTGCCGGAGAGCACCGATGCCACGGTCAGGTCGGCTTTCTGGATGGCTTTCTCGATCGGTTCCGGCAGCGGCCCGGAGTTGCCGATGCAGGTGGTGCAACCATAGCCGACCAAGGAAAACCCGAGCTGATCGAGGTATTGCGTCAACCCCGCAGCCTTGTAGTAGTCGGTGACCACTTTCGAGCCCGGCGCCAGCGAACTCTTCACCCACGGTTTGCGGGTCAGACCTTTCTCCACGGCTTTTTTCGCCAGCAGCCCGGCGGCCATCATCACGCTCGGGTTGGAGGTGTTGGTGCAGGAGGTGATCGCGGCAATGACCACGGCGCCGTTTTTCAGGCGATAGGTGTGGCCTTCGAACTCGTATTCGGTTTCGCCGACCAGATCGGCATTCCCTACCGCGACACCGCCACCGCCCTCACTTTCCAGGCGTCCTTCTTCTTTGCTGGTGGGTTTGAATTGCAGATCGATGAAGTCGCTGAAGGCTTGCGGCACATTCGGCAGTGAGACACGATCCTGCGGTCGTTTCGGCCCGGCCAGACTGGCTTCGACGCTGCCCATGTCCAGCGCCAGACTGTCGGTGAACACCGGTTCCTGACCGGGTAAGCGCCACAGGCCCTGAGCCTTGGAGTAGGCCTCCACCAGCTTCACCACCTCAGGCGGCCGACCGGACAGGCGCAAGTATTCCAGCGTCACGTCATCAACCGGGAAGAAGCCGCACGTCGCGCCATATTCCGGGGCCATGTTGGCGATGGTCGCACGGTCGGCCAGGGGCAGATCAGCCAGGCCGTCACCGTAGAATTCGACGAATTTGCCCACTACGCCTTTCTTGCGCAGCATCTGTGTGACGGTCAGCACCAGGTCAGTTGCAGTGATGCCTTCCTTGAGTTTGCCGGTCAGTTTGAAACCGATCACCTCCGGAATCAGCATCGACACCGGTTGCCCGAGCATCGCCGCTTCGGCTTCGATCCCGCCGACACCCCAGCCGAGTACGCCGAGACCGTTGATCATGGTGGTGTGCGAGTCGGTGCCGACCAGCGTGTCGGGGAAGGCGTAGGTGCGGCCGTCCTCATCCTTGGTCCACACGGTGCGGCCGAGGTATTCAAGGTTGACCTGGTGACATATGCCGGTGCCCGGCGGCACCACGCTGAAGTTGTCGAAGGCGCTTTGGCCCCAACGCAGGAAGGCATAACGTTCGCCGTTACGTTGCATCTCGATGTCGACGTTCTGCTCGAACGCGCTGGCGGTGGCGAACTTGTCGACCATTACCGAGTGGTCGATCACCAGATCCACTGGCGACAACGGATTGATTCGCTGCGGATCGCCGCCGGCCTTGGCCATCGCTGCGCGCATGGCGGCGAGGTCGACCACGGCGGGTACGCCGGTAAAGTCTTGCATCAAGACGCGGGCAGGGCGGTACTGGATCTCCCGGTCGGAGCGACGCTCCTTGAGCCACGCGGCAATGGCCTTGAGGTCGGCACCGGTGACGGTTTTTTCATCTTCCCAGCGCAGCAGGTTTTCCAGCAGGACTTTCAGCGACATCGGCAGCTTGTCGAGGTCGCCCAGGCTTTTGGCGGCATCCGGCAAACTGAAATAGTGGTAGGTCTTGTCGTCGATTTGCAGGGTTTTGAGCGTTTTCAGGCTATCGAGGGACGGCATTACAATCACTCCTTTGAATCCGCACGGCTACGGATTGAGGGGACGGGCAGAGCTATCAACGTAGCCCTGTTTTCATTAGCTGGCTAATAACTGGACTCTATGGGCAAGTCCAAGGTTCCGACATCGGCTATCATGCGCCGGTTTTCGTGACAGGCTTTGCTTCAGCGCAAGGCCTGAGCATCGCGCAGGGGCCGAATCACCGCCCTCTGCCCAGGAGTAAGAATGAACACCCTATTCATGCATTGCCGGCCAGGCTTCGAAGGCGAAGTCTGTTCGGAGATTTCCGACCTCGCCGCCCAACTCAATGTGGCCGGCTACGCCAAGGCCAAAGCGGCCACCGCGTGCGCCGAGTTTGTCTGCACCGAAGAAGACGGCGCCGAGCGCCTGATGCGCGGCCAGCGTTTTGCCGAGTTGATCTTCCCGCGCCAATGGGCGCGCGGCGTCTTCATCGATCTGCCGGAAAACGATCGCATCAGTGTGATCCTTGCGCACATGGCGGATTTTCCGGTGTGCGGCAGCCTGTGGCTGGAGGTCGTCGACACCAATGACGGCAAAGAGCTGTCGAACTTTTGCAAGAAATTCGAAGGTCCGCTGCGCAAGGCTCTGATCGGTGCCGGCAAACTGGTGGAAGACGCGAATAAACCGCGTCTGCTGCTGACCTTCAAGAGCGGTCGTGAAGTGTTTCTCGGCATGGCCGATGCCGGTAATTCGGCGATGTGGCCGATGGGCATTCCGCGCTTGAAGTTCCCGCGTGAGGCGCCCAGCCGTTCGACGTTGAAGCTGGAAGAGGCGTGGCACCATTTCATCCCGCGTGATCAGTGGGAAGATCGCCTGCACAGCGACATGACTGGTGTTGATCTCGGCGCTGCGCCGGGTGGCTGGACCTGGCAACTGGTCAATCGCGGCATGCTGGTGACCGCCATCGACAATGGCCCGATGGCCGAAAGCCTGATGGATACCGGTCTGGTGCAGCACTTGATGGCCGACGGTTTCACCTTCAAGCCCAAGCAACCGGTGGACTGGATGGTCTGCGACATCGTCGAGAAACCGGCGCGTAATGCCGCGATGCTTGAAGAGTGGATCGGCGAGGGGCATTGCCGCGAGGCGGTGGTTAATCTGAAGTTGCCGATGAAGCAGCGTTACGCCGAAGTGAAGCGCTTGCTCGAACGCATTGCCGATGGTTTCAAGGCGCGCGGGATCAAGGTCGATATCGGCTGCAAGCAGCTGTATCACGACCGCGAAGAAGTAACCTGCCACTTGCGTCGTCACGACACCAAGAAAGTCAAATCCCGCTGATACACCGCAAAACCCTGTAGGAGCTGCCGCAGGCTGCGATCTTT